>NZ_SPGT01000003.1:0-196412 GCF_005845155.1 Clostridium sp. BSD2780061688st1 H5
TTCTTCACCCCTGCCTCGATGGCCGCGGTCAGCACGTTCTCGGTGCCCAGGACATTGGTCTTCACCGCCTCGATGGGAAAGAACTCGCAGGAGGGCACCTGCTTCAGGGCCGCTGCGTGGAAGATGTAGTCCACGCCGTGCATAGCATTTTTCACGGACTGGATATCCCGCACATCCCCGATATAGAACTTCAGCTTGTCGCTGTACTCGGGGAATTCCCGCTGATAAAAATGCCGCATATTATCCTGCTTTAACTCATCGCGGGAAAATATGCGGATCTCCCCTATATCTGTCTTTAAGAACCGGTCCAGGACGGCGTTCCCGAAGGAGCCGGTGCCGCCGGTGATTATTAAGGTTTTACCTGCAAATATACTGCTCATTGGTTTGATCTCCTTTGTTTTTGTTTAATAAAAAAATTCTCCCATATTTATATTATGGAAGAAAAACTTTTTCGTCAGATGATATTCTATTGTCAAAACATTTTCCTATTTCAGCTCTCCATAATGATAATATTTCTTTAAGGCTTCGTCTTTTTCTCTGCCCTTCAAATTTCCTAAATGTAAAGACTCTTGTTGTAATTTTTCTTTATACTCATCTATTCCCTTAATAAAACGAGCCGGATTTCCTGCATAAACTGAATTATCCGGTATATCTTTGGTAACTACAGAACATGCACCGATGACCACATTGTTTCCGATAGTTACTCCTGGTAAAATTGTCACATTATTCCCTATATACACATTATTCTTTATAACAATAGGTTTCGTGACTTCTAGATCCGGAAGCTCTTTGCGAAACAGAAGCGTTCCTCCGTCATGCGTTATGAATTGACAATTGTTTGTAATAAATACATTATCTCCCATAGAAATAATCCAAGGTTCTGATCCGTAGGAACATTTTCCATAAATTTTTACCTTCCCATTACCTGTAAAGTTAACGCCTACTTTTTTTGCGTATTCATAAGGCCTATATAGTTGGAAGTATTTATTGATTAGCGATTTTAAAATCATTGTTCTTATCCCTTCCCTTTCTAAAATATTAAAGCATAGTTTTATATAATCTCATATATTGTTCCCCCATTTTTGTATCAGAATAGCGTTCTCGTGCTTTACTACTAATAATCCCTTTCTTATTTGCACACAGATCAATAAACTCTTCAAGATGATCAGCAAGTTCTTTGACATTCCCAACCTCTGTAAAAAAGCTATATTGCTGTATACTTATACTATTTGCCCCACCAGATTTAAAACCTGCCACTGGAGTCCCACAACATAATGATTCTGCGCAAGTTAATCCAAAACTCTCTGCTTTACTCAATGATAACGTAACATCTGCCATAGAATAATATTCTGCAAGCAAATTTTTTTCGTAAACCGAACCAACAAATAGGATATTGGGATATTTACTTTCATCTATATTCTTAACACTTCCCACAAGAACAAACTTATATGGGAAATGTCTCATAAGTTCTGCTAATTTTATAAAATAATATCCACCTTTTAAATGGTTCTTATCTGTTGAAAATTCAGCAGTTACAAAAAGGAGGACTTTTTCATTTATTTTAATTCCATGTCTTTCTTTTATACTTCTAGCGTTTCTTGGATAAAAAATATTGGTATCAATTCCATTAAATATGGTTTCATGCCTAAACTGATTAACAATCGGAGATTTCAATGACTGGCGTGTTATGTATTCGGACACAGACACTATGCTAATCTTTTTAAATCCGTCGAATGCCTCCTTCATTTTTTTCCAGCTTCTATTAGTATTACAATATATCGCACCATCTGTAGCCCATTTTTTATGCGGACATTTTAAACAGCCTTCTTGGAATCGTGTACATCCATATGTAGAAGTACAATTGCCCGTATAAAAAAATTCTGCATGGTTTGTAATTACAGTTGAAATACTATTCTTCTTTAGCCATTTTAATAAGCTATATATATTCAGACAGTTTCCATTTACAGAATGCAAATGTACAATGTCCGGAGCCTCTTTCTTTATGGTTTTAATCAAGCGTCTCGTCGAAAATGGTGCAAATCCATACCGCAAACCAATTACTTTTGAAACCCGCCTATATATCGCTTGTTCATATCTATAACAAAATTTAATCGCATTCTTTTCCCTGGGACCAATCCCATAACATACAACTGTATCAATTCCATTTTTTTCTAGTAGTTGATCAATAGAATCTATGATAGCCCCTGTACTTCCTCTGTGGAATACTCCGTTAATCTGCATTACTTTCATCGTCTACTGCCTCTTACTATAATACTGTTATCTTATCTACCAAATTTTATATGGCTTTACTATACATGCTTTACTCAGAGGGCCTTCTGCTTCTTCCTTAATCTCCCCCTTCAACAGAGCACTACATAAACCCACAAATCTCCTGCTGGCTTCTTCGGCATTCCACATTTTCGTAATTGTATTATAAGCTGCAACTCCCATTCGTCTTATCTTTTTTGGATGTTGTAATAGAAATTCTATTTCTTTATATAACTCCATCATATCATCATATTGATAGATAAATCCATTATCGCCATTTTTCACCAGATATTTCGCTGATCCTGCTGCATCACTTGTAACAACAGCACATCCGCTATTCATTGCTTCATTAAGTACAGCTCCCCAACCTTCATTATAATCACTAGTAAATAAGAAAATATTTGCTCTTTCCATATAATGCCTAACATCTTCTGATTTGACCCTTCCTACTACATGGACATAATCCGCCAAGCACAATTCATTAATTTTACATTTTATACTTTGAAGAAGCTCTCCGTCTCCAATCATCTCAATAGAAAATTTATAATTTTTCTTGGAAAGATACTGTGCAAGCTCTATTACTTTTTCAGGGTGTTTCAAATATATAAACCTTGCACACCATACAATCTTAATAGTAGTATCCTGTTTTAACTTCATTAGATTGTCAATATTATATTTGATACTCTCTGGAAAATATCCCCATTTAAAACAGTATTTAAATCTCCCTGCTGTAAGCTTATAGTCAAACGGCGCATAAGCACTTGCACTAAGAAGATAAGAATTAGGCAAAGCTGCTAAACAGTTCAATTTTACGTAGCGAAAAAAATTGAGTGTCAACAATTCTTTTTTTAATCCTTTTTTCAGCAATCGTTCTGAATATCTAAAAACAATTTTGTTGTTTCTTTTCCTTATTTGTAAATATTTGTAATCTGCTGATCCCCAAATTACAACATCACTTATATATGCCAGTTTTTCAGCGTATTGCTTTTCTTCTATCGACTCATACGGACGCAGTTCATATTCTTTTTTCTTCCCATGTTCCCATCCCAGTTTTAGACGTTCTTTATCAAACTCCTGACAAGAAACAAATCTGTAATCACTTCCCAGAATTCCGTACATTGCTTCCGAAAAAGGTAACTGGTGATGTGATAAATAATTTGAGTAAAAAGTAATAATCATTTTTTATATCCTTTCAATGCACAATACACATTTGGACAATACCCTAAAAATATCTCTAGCACCTTATATTTAATATCACTTTTCCAGTTTTTCTGTTCCTTTCGAATAAAACTGGATAACTTCTTAATATCTTCTCGGTATCGATTGTCTAATACTTTTTTCATTGTTAAGGCATTATTTAAGTAGTCCAGAACATATTTTGCTAATATTTCACAACTTTCTGAATATCCATGCTCTTTTGCAAAGCTATATCTCATATAAAACGCCATCGCCCTATCCAATGCACCTTTTATTTTTTTCTCTGAGCTGTTAGATGTACTATCTTTGCGGTCAATAAAATAAAAGTATAACTTCTCATCAGTTATAGCAATAGTGCTAGCACGATTAGCAACCTCATGTAAAATCATCATATCTTGTGCATATCTTCCTTTTGGACTACTGATACCATTCCACAGTTCTCTTTTATATAGATATTGCCATAGCTGACTGCCTATTTTGTCTTCTAATAATAATTTCGTAAACTCCCTTGCTCCCATAATTTTTACTGTGGGCTCTTTATCTCTTTCAATCTTGCCATAAAAATAAGAACATTTAACAATATCAGCTTGTGTCTTTTCAGAAATCTGTTTCATGTGTTCCAGATAATCCGGCATAATATAATCATCACTATCTATAAAGACAACAAAGTTTCCTTTTGCTCTTTTCATCGCATGATTTCTTGCAACTGATAGTCCGCCGTTTTCTTGAATAATAAGTTGAAATCTTGAATCAGACTGTACAAATTCTTCACATATTTGTCTACTCATATCGGTAGAACCATCATCAACTAAAATAACCTCATAATCCCTATATTTTTGCTTTTGTATACTTTCTAGACATCGTCGTAAGTACTTTTCAACATTATAGACAGGAACAATTATCGATATTTCCGGATTTTCCATATTTATTTTCTCCTACTTAAGACTAATTTTTTATAGCGGGCAACTAAATCTTTAAACTCCCAACGATGTGCAAAAAAAACAATATTCACTAAAATATTTAGTATTGCACATACTGCACCTTTTACAAATACTCCTATCCATCCACTTAAAGAAATTAAGCTCACGCCTCCGAAACATATAATCGTATTTACTACCAAAAGAGCAAAAAAAATCAAATACCTATATAAATAATACACATGCTTTCTTCTCAAAATTTTTTTGTACGTATAATAGCTATCTGCCACTTCTGTAATAAATAATTTCGAGAAACTAATAGCAAAAAACACTCCCCCTACTCCCATTGCCTTCCCGAAAAACATTGCAAGTATAATATTCATAATAGCCGATATCATATAAGTATACTGTACCTCCCGGAAGTATCCATGCGTCGTTCTAAACGCATATATTGGATAGTTGATACCTCCAACATAAATTGATAAAACAAGTGCAACTACAGTAAAAAAAGACATCAAATAAGATTGCCCTAGCCACTGTACAATAAATGGTTGTAACAAGACTGTTAAACAAACGCATACAAAGCTATATAATAAATATACTGCCATAAACAATTCATCAAATATCCTTCTTTTAGCCTCCACATTGCTATCAACATTAAAATTACCTATACTTGAAGAAATACTGGTAAGAGCATTATAAAATATATTATTTACAGAGTTAGTTACCATTGTATAATTAGCGGTCAAGCCGACCGATATAAGTCCAAACATTTTTGAAATAATAATATTTGCTGTTCCATTAGCCACAACACCACTTATTTTTGAAATTGCTAATGCTTTTATGTTGATAAAAATTGAGTGCTTTTCTTCCTTGCTTAACGGAGCACCAGACGAAGACAATATATGAGGATATTGTTTGTTTACAATAATTGTTAATATAACATTAATTAAAAACGTACATATAATCTGGCAAACCAAATATAATATAAAAGAATGTGTCAGATATAAGACTATACATTGTACAATCATTAATGTAATCTGAGCAATATTCGTAACCAAATTATTAATATATGCTTTTTGGTCAGCAAGGAGCATAGATTTTTTATATGTACATAAATAAGATACAACCGTATTTCCCAAGTACAATAGAAACAGCAAATGTATATCTTCTGAAATCGTTGGTTTGTCTTTAATCAAATACTCGATAAACGGAGTTATAAGTATCCCCGCCCCCAGCATTACGCTGGCAATAATCCTGTAAGCTTTTTTATACAAAGTCAAAAGGGCATTGATTTTTTGATAATTATTAGTTTTTATAGGTTCATAAAGTGTATAGATTATCACATTTCCAATGCCCAGTTCGGAAAAAGATAATAATGTTAATATATTTGAAAAAAGGCCATTTACACCCAGGTATTCTGCCGACAAAAAATGAATAAAAATGCTTCTTGATATAAAGCTCATAAGTAATGTCGTAATTTGACATATTGAAGTCCACACAATATTTTTAACTGATTTCGAGAAATTTGACGCCATAATATTATGTTCTCCTTTTTCTCTGTAAAAACGCAATGCTCTCCTTATGATAAGCGTTTCTCCCTTATCCTTTTTAGATTTTTTTCTATCCGAATTCCGCCATGAAGCATTCCAATAAAAATGCAAAATGACACAAAATAATAAGGCATTCCTTTAAAAATAGGTTCTACTGCAAAATTAATTACAAAGGCTGAAGTAACCGATAAAATTAAGAATTTATTGTCCTTGGATACATTTTTTGAGCACATGATATCTACGACTTGCTTTATCGCAAAAACAGTAAAAATTACGAGAAGTAAAAAAGGTATCCACCCCACCTGTTTCAAAACATCAAGCCATAGATTGTGCGCTGTATCTAGACTTCCGTCCCCAAATGGAAGATCCCACGCATTAGTTAATGTCTCCTTTATACTGTTTACTCTATTTTCATCGCCTTCAAGATATCCCGTAGAAAGATTCATTCTTTCATATAATGGAGAGGATTCCCATTTGTCATATATCCTCAGGACATTATTCACAAACAAAACATAACTTCCCACACAAACTATTGCAATTATTAACAGTCTTCCTGTTTTTTTCTTTATACCCATGTCACTGGAAAAGATCATATAAATAATATTTATGATTAGCACAATTACCATAACAATCAAGGCTGTTCTAGATGCTGTCATAATACTATTATAAATGGACAGAATTACGCTACCTACCAAAATCAATTTGCTCGACTTTGCTTCTCTCCACTTTAAGACAAATACACTATAAAACAACAAAGAAATACTTAATGTTATTAATGCGCCTTGACCTGTTGCAGCCAAAACGCTGTTTGTCCATACATCGATACCGTTTCTATTATAGGTCTGATATCCACCTGAAACTAACAGGTTTAATAGTCCATGCGCAAACCTTCCCAACACAATAATTAATGTAACACTTCTTATACTTGCGTTAATATTCTGGCTTGTATGATTAATTTTGTATATTTTATTTCCCGCCAGATACCCTAGCCCAGGCGCTAATAAATACGGTATAAGGTAATAGGTAAGGTATTCTGGATGATAATAAACTGACATTAAATAAAAGACCAACGAAAATATCAATATCGCTTCGAACCCAAAATCCAAATAGAACCTTGGACTAGTTAATATAAAGACAGAGACTGCCACTATCAATATCAACCGACTTTCCATATTTATAAAATTAGCGGCAAACAAAAAAAGTAGTATATACATTACTAGCTCAGATGTTGTTAATTTTTTCATATTACCTCTTAGTCATTTTTATCTATAAAATGTTTTATCTTTGGTGTAAACAAACGATAATCAAATCTGTTTTCTGCCACTTTTCTTGCATTTAAACACATAGCTTTTCTCTGTTCTCCTGTTAGTGCTAGTACTTTTTCCAAAGCAACACAGATACTTTCCTCTTTTGCATCATTTACAACCACACCATTTACCATGTCTTCTGTATATTCTGATATGTCAGATGTCAAATTACAAATCACTGGTGTTCCTGTTGCCAGACTTTCCACATACTTTGTCGGAAATCCCGCTTTTGCATATCGTTGTTTTTCGTTACGGATAAGAATTGTAAAGTCTGCGCTTTGCAGCTCTTTTAAAACTTCATCCCTTGACACTTTCCCTCTTATTTTGACAGTGCTTTTGATTTGTTCTAAACTTCCTCTGCTCACACCGAACATATCGACTAATTGTTTCTCCGTCACACCAATAATAATAAATTCTATTTTTTTTCTTTCTTCCGCCTTTAAAAGACCAATTGCTCTTACTACATTTCCCAGATAATCCTTCTTGCCTGGGCTCCCTGCGTATACTATCTTTACTTTATCCTCGGAAAGATTTTTTTTGAAAGAAATTTCTTGTACATCCAAAATCACAGGCACATTTATCGTATCAATTTCCCTTTTTACAAAGTGTTCTGTCAAATAATGGCTAATTGCTATCACTTGATGTTCTGGACCAATCCATTTTGTATTATAAGCATCGTTCTGTTTATATCCTCTGGATTTTTCTCCTCGCATAAACTGCTCAGGTGAAAACCATTCAACAGCATCATATAGAAGATTACATTTCTTTCTCTTACTATAACTTTTAATAACATCTAAACTTATCTTATCTATCTGAGTATGAAGAATCACCTTATATGTTTCTTTACTAAGCTCTTTTGCTAAATGTATGGGAAATAAAATATAGTCCAATATACGAAAACATTTCCCCTCTCTTCTTGATCGAAACGAAACATATTCAATATCATCCTTTTCTTTCCAAACAAAATCGGTACTTTGTCCCATAGAAATTATCTTGACGGAATATCCCGTATCTTTTAATATATGCGCAAACATATGCAAACGTACTGCCCCCGCATCCTGATTCGGATATTTGTCAAATGTAATAATTATTGCTTTCATCTTTTCTCCATTTTTTTGATACGCAAATGTTCTTCCTGCTGTTCTTTACTAAAACGGTATTTTATTATTTTTGCAGGGTTTCCTCCCACAATAGCATAGGGTGGCACACTTTTAGTCACCACTGCACCCGCTGCTACTATTGCCCCTTCTCCTATCGTAACACCTTTCAAAATAGTTGTATTTGCTCCTACCCATACATCATCACATATCTGAACTGATTGGTCATTCTCTGGTTCCTTTTCTTTATCACTAATTTGTGCCATATATTTACCAACGATATCTGTCCTGTGATTACCTGTAATAATAGTCACACAGGGGGCAAGCATAACCCACTCTCCTATTATTATTTCTGCACGTGTAGACAAAAAAAGTGCCTTACTCCCAATCGAAGAGTGGTTTCCTATAGATATATTCTCAATGCCGCTAAATATGCTTTTCCTTCCTATAGTAACTTGTTTACCACAATGTTTCATGTCACGTTTTATAAAAGGCATGATTAAGATTTTATATATAATCCAACTAATTTTTTTTATAATTCTATACATTATTACCTATTACCTCGTTATACATTTGAAAAAGTCTATGTAAAACTCGCGTTCTTGAATACTCTTTCACCTCCCTTAAATTTCTTATAGACATTTTTTTTCGTGTTCTAACTTCGAAGAGGTCTTTGACAGCACTTTTTAGTTCTGTGACATCTCCAGGCGGAATAATTATTCCCCCAATCCCATTCCCCTTTTGTAACAATTCTCTGTTATAGCCAACATCTGTAGCAATAATGGGTAGTGCTCTTGCCATAGCCTCCAATACCGCTAATGAAAAACCTTCCGAATAAGACGGAAGGACAAAAAGATCTGCTTTATCTAAATATCTGGCAACCTCTCCATGGGACTTATTTCCATGCAAAATGACATTTAAGGGAAGCTGAATATTCTCTATTTGATTTTTAAAAATTTCTCCAACCACGTCAAACTGAATCTCTGGAAATTCTCTTGCTGTCTCAATTAATTCACAAATTCCTTTTTTTCTCGCCACATGCCCTACAAACAATATTCGTGATAGATTTTGGTTGATTTTTTTTTCTTTTTCTATAATCATCTCATCATCTATAAAGTTAGGAAATAGCTCTACATTTTTTATCCCAAGACCGTGTAAGTACCTTATTGAGGATTTATTTAAACATAATACTCTATCTGCTTTTGAACATAACTTTTTTAGGAAACAATTTTCAACACGTCCTGATCCCATTTCAGTCTCAATATTACAATGGCATTGCACTATAACCCGTACCTTTTTCCTCTTAATTAGTGATAAAATAATATAATCTCTTATTATTCCCCTTTTTGAACATGATGTATTAATATGTGCAATTTCGGGTTTTTTCTTTAATCCCTTTATAGTATGTAAGGCAATTTGACTACAGCGAATCAGTTCATCTCCCCAAAATTGCTTTCTCCCTCCTCCCTGCTTTCTTCTTCCAATTGTTGCAGTATTAACCAATGTAACTTTGATAACATTCTGTTTACAGTATTCCAAGTACTTTTCTGTCCATGTTGCAATTCCACCTGCCGGAGGCGGAAGTGGGGATTCTAATAATATATTCATTATATTTCTCCGTATTTATTAACAACTTCATTTATAATATCGACATAATGTTTTGTTCCAACATCTGCACTTAAGTTTTGAACCACAAAATTTCTTCCATTCTTCCCGAATTCAACACATTGTTTTTTGTGCTTATATATTCTCAAGATAGTTTCCTTTAGTTTTTGTGGATTACCAGCTTCACAAACAAAACCGCTCTTTGTGTCTTTCAATATCTTACTCAATTCAGAATCTAAATCAAAACAAGCTAAAACCGGTGTCGCCGTAGCCATTATGCTCCAAGTTTTACTAGGCATAGCAGTTCCTCCAGCTCCTTTTTTACAAATCACAATTGAGACATCTCCCATACTATACACTTCTGATATTTTTTCTTTAGGCTGTAGCGGAAATAAATATGTATTTTCCATATCCGTTATTATCTTTTTATACTGCTCTACTGCATCGTGATTTCCAAAAAGCAAGAATTGAATATCTTCATGCCCCTTCAACATCCGCAAGGCTTCAAAAATTGTCTGTATATCTTGAGCCGTACCCATATTCCCTGCATAAACGACTGTAAATTTTTCTCTACCTATATCTAATTCTTGAAACAATATATTATCTTTTTTTTCTATCGGATGTACCTCATTACAATCAATCCAATTGTAAACTATTTCAATTTTTTCTTCATCAACACCCTTTTTTACTAAATTCTCATAAAATGTCTGATTGACCACAATAATTTTATCTGCATATTTATAAGTGTAATTTTCTATCACTCTACCTATCTGATAAATCAACGATTTCTTTTGAATAATTCCTGTACTTATTAAAGAGTCCGGGAATATATCTTGTAAAATATAAACCATAGGTTTTTTTAATTTCTTTTTTAAAAATGCCGCAACTAATCCCTGGGTAGGGGGTGTACTTCCAGCCAAAATAATATCGATATTTTTTATTCTTTTAGCAAGATTATATTGTTTAATATTTGACAACAGATATCTGCATGCCCTCAGAAAAACATTTTTATGTTCTGAAAGCAGCTTGAAACGGTGCACTCTTACTGCTCCTTGACATTTTTTTTCAAATAGCATCTTCTTATAAGTTTTTCTGATCTTTTTACCGATTCCTCTGGAAGGTGTCGGACATACATAGTCTATTTCAAATCCATTATGTAAGCATGCTTTTTCCAGATCCTCAATAAGATGAGTACTTGCTGTTATTTCCGGATTATAGTAGGCCAAAAGTCTCAATATTTTCTTACACTTTTTATTTGTTTCCATTCGTATATAATCCTTTTCTTAATAAAACGGTACTTATCGTTTTTATAATTATCTTAATGTCTAATACTAATGAAATATTTTGAGCATACCACACATCCTGTAATCTTTTTTCATGAACTGTAAGTCCATTTCGGTAATATGCCTGGACATATCCAGTAATTCCCGGGCGAACAGTCAATTTCCCAAGTTCATCTTTTGCATATCCAGTAAGAGAATCCCCTACACTTGCCCGTGGACCAATTAAACTCATTTCCCCTTTTAATACATTAAATAATTGTGGTAATTCATCGATACTAGTTTCTCTAAGAAAATGGCCGACTTTAGTAACTCTAGGATCATCAATTGCGTTATATGTACTTCCGTCATTATTTCGCAAATCCGGTGCATTTTTATACATAGAGCGAAATTTATACATTTTAAATTTTGTCCCATTTTTTCCTAACCTCTCTCCACAATATAATACTGGCCCGCCGTCTTCTAAAAGAATAGCAATAGATACAATCAAACAGACTGGAAAGATGATTATAATACCTATACCACTCAAAATAATGTCTATAAACCGTTTACCAAATCTTTTATACATAATCCCACCCCTATATCAACTCATTACTGTATTTATCTAATTTGTATGATTTTGGTGGCACATAGACACTATTTTTTTCCGTACTATGAGATATATATGCGCCTGCACCAACTAATGTTCTGTCTTCTAATTCTACTCGGTTTTTAATTATTGAATTCAATCCTAAGAAGCAGTTATTCTTAATAGTAACATAACCACCTATGGTACTACCTGCTGCAAAAAAATTATTATTTCCAATCTTTATTTCATGTGTAAGATTTACTCCCGAAAAGATAATATTATTATTTCCAATTTTAATATTATGACCTACAAATGCAGACGGTAGAATAAGATTCCCTTCCCCTATATCTTTTTCATTAGCATATATTACCGCATTAGGGCTTACATATGATTCTACTTTGTAGCCTTTCTCTTTACACTGACAGTAAATCCTTTCTCTTATTGAATTCATATTTGTATATCCGACAGTATTAATAATTCCAATATCGTCCATATTATAAAAATTCTCTAACTGTTCAAACGGGACAACCGGTTTATCATCGAACATAGTAGTTGAGTAGTATTTTCTATTTACTGTGTAGCAAAGAATTTCAAACTCTTCCTCTATCGATATATAATTTGCAATCAGTTCCGAAAAACATGTTGTTCCGAATAAGATACATTTTCTCATAGCAATCACCAAAATTTTATACTATTTCAAGTTCTATCATATCACTAGCAATTTGACATATTTTTTCTGCTTCAGTAACTGTATCTGCACTAGAAATCACATATCCTAGTCTTTCTGAGCCATTGATTGGATCATGCACATTCTCTCCCACATGTTTTGTAATATTAATTTCACATATACCTGGTATTTCTTTAGCTCTTTCAATATTATTTATGGCACGTAATGTTCCCTCTTTGCCAACCAAAAATTTTATAGCAGAAGCTCTGTTTAGCGTTTGCCTGGGATAATTTTTCTTCCCTAATGCTAAATTAATACAAGCTTTTACCATATTAACCCCTGTAGATAGAGGCACTAGATGCGTTGTGATATTCCCGCCTCCTAAGCGTGCTCCCAGTTCAACTATTTTGGCACCTTCTTTTGTTAATTTTATTTCTGTATGTGAAGGTCCATTATCAATCCCAACTGCTTTCACGGCTCTTTTCGTTACACTCTTTATAGCTTCAATCTCCTTCGTAGTATGTCTACTTGGCTGTGAATGACCTACTTCCACAAAATACGGAATGCCTGTTGTCTTTTTATCAGTAACTTGTATAATATCCGTTTTCCCATCATATGTCAGTGCTTCCACACTCACTTCTTCGCCACGCATGAATTCCTCTACAAGAATCCACCCTTTACGCGAATACGATTTACTGTATTCATATGCTTTTTTTATTTGTTCATAATCATGAATATTTTCTATAACATATATGCCACGACTCCCAGAATTGTCTGTAGGTTTTACAATGCATTCTTCTTTAAAATTTTCTAAAGCCCTAACATATTCTTTCCAAGAATTAACTTTGTAGAATTTTGGTATCGGAACACCTGCATTTTTTAAACATACCCTCATTTTGTACTTATCTGTTGCATTCAACGCTGTCTCCTCAGAAATTCCTACAAGATTTAATTCTTTTGCAACCTTTGCCACCGATCTAATTGGCATATCGCTTGCTAACGTCATAATACCATCTATACTATACTTTTCTGCAGCTTCAAGAATTCTTTTTGTATCAATTGTACTGATTATTAAAGGTTTATCTGCATAACATAAAGCAGGCGCATTTTGATCAATGTCTACCCCTATTGTATGTAACCCCATTTTCCTTGCTTCTAAATACGCTGGAAGTTGCAAGTCACTTGCTCCTAAAATCATTAGTTTTTCCATAATTCAGTTAATATTCTCCCAAAATTTTCCACCACATACTCCACATCCTCATCAGCCAGCTTCGTATGCAGCGGCAGCGTTATTTCATTTTCATATCTTTCATAAGCCCGGGGATAATCCTTGATGTCAAATCCCAGATTCTTATATGCCGTCATCATAGGAAGCGGTTTATAGTGAACATTGGATGCAATCCCCTGCTCTGCCAGCTTTGTGATGATCTCGTTGCGCTCCTTTGCATGGATGCCTGGTATCCGTGTCAGATACAGGTGCCCGCTGGAAACAGCCTCATCTGTGTAATGCTCCAGCACCTCCACGCCCAGAGGGCGAAGTGCCTGGTCATATTTTCTTATAATATCCTTTCTTCTTGCCAGAAGACCGGGATAACGGCGGAACTGCGCCAGGCCCAGCGCTGCCATGATATCCGTCATATTGCACTTGTAAGCCGGGGAAACTATATCGTATTCCCAGGCTCCCAGCTGCGTCTTGGCCAACGCGTCCTTGGACTGTCCATGGAGTGACAGGAGCATAAACTGCTTGTAGATCCATTCATCCTCTATTCCGTCTATAGAGCGCCAGGTCAGTGCCCCTCCCTCCGCAGTAGTAAGATTTTTGACCGCATGGAATGAAAAGCTGGTAAAATCTGCGATCTCCCCGCACATTTTCCAGTCACCGTCCATCTTTCTCCTGGCTCCAAAAGCGTGTGCCGCATCTGTCACTACAGCTACCCTTCCCAACGCTTCCTGTATCGGGCCGTTCGGATGAAATTTATTTTTCTGTCGGTTCACGATCTTATATATCTTCTCGTAGTCGCACACAACACCTCCCAGGTCAACCGGGATAATGGCCTTCGTCTTTTCGGTGACAGCATTTTCCAACAGTTCGTAGTCCATCTCATAACTGTCCTTCTGCACATCCACCAGTACCAGCTTTGCGCCTACATGGCACACCGGACTGGCTGATGCCGTATATGTATAGGCGGATGTAACGACCTCATCCCCCGGTCCTATTCCCAGCAGACGCAGGATGGATTCAAGACAGGCAGTAGCTGAGTTCAGACACACGGCCTTGTTTGTATGGCAGTACTGCGCTATCTCATTTTCAAACTGTTTTGTCTTTGGCCCTGTCGTAATCCAGCCGCTGTTCACAGCCTCCGCTATCTCTTTGATCTCTTCTTCACCCACATCCGGCGGGCTAAATGGCACATTCCTCATCTATAACACCCTCCTCCTTCATTCTCGTTTTATACTTATGGTTCAAATATCCCGCTTTAGTAATACGTTCATGCAATAAAAACAGCCGGCAGATGCTCCGACTCTCTCAGTCGTCATCTGCCAGCTTATCTTCTTCCAGTCTGATCCCAAATAAGATGCTTCTCTTCTCTCCCAGAAGCTCCCTCTCGATCAGCACATAGCGCTTGCGGATCCTCTGCCTGACGATATGGGAAAGATACCGCCCTACCGGCCCGTCTGCGCTGATGATCTTCCTGTCAGCCTCCAGCTGTACAAGGGATCTTCTCACCACATGCTGTCTGTCCTGGATTTCTTCCAGGAAACGCTGCTCTTCCTCCGACACTGCCAGAAATGTCTCTCCCTCTTCTTTCAGGAGCTTTGTCAGCTTTGGGACTTTCTTCAGCTTCATGTACATCTCCTTTGGTTTGTCAGTGTCCACAAAGAGATAGCCCGGGAACATGGTTCCGAGATGTATATGCCATCCATCCCCCTCTTTCCTGGCGCACTCTCTTTTTATATAGAAGCATTCCTTATAGAAATCCTCTGAAATCATTTCCTTTATCAAACAGACAAGCGCTTCTTCGCTGCCTGTCGTTGTCTGTATCACATACCACATATCGATTCATGCAGCCCCTTTTTGGGTATGCTCCGCCATATCCGCAATTTCAAAAAATTCCGGACTGCTGCCACATACCACTATCACAAAAATCTCCATTCCCCATGGCACTGACCACAGACAATGGTTCTGATCTTCGTATTTTTCTGATTGATTGAATTCTTGTTTTTTAGCTCTTGGATGTGATCTCCAGGCCTGCCCTCACCGGTCCTTCCATGCCCTGCACCGGTGCCGCAATGTCCGCAAGACGCTTATGCCTGTCAATCCTCCGTATCCGTCTTTCCATCCCCACAAGCGGTCCCTCCGTTATGTGGGTGATCCCGTCGCGGATATAGCCCTGTGACATTGCAAGATGATGCTCTCTGCCGCACAGACTGCGGAGGAACTCTTCTTCTTCCGGCTGTACCCTCAGCAGCAGCCTGTCATTCTCCATGACAGACACCACGCCGCGGTACGGCTCAAGCGCCTCTGACAGCTCATCCGGCTTTTCCGTCTCCAGAAAAATGTATCCAGGAAACATGGATCTGGTCTCTGTGTGCCAGCTGCCCTCATAGCGGCGCATTCTCTCGTATGTAAATGTAAAAACATCTCGCAGCACCTGGCCGGATATATTTCTCCGGCAGGATTCCATGATCTGCTCTGTCTTTTCGGACTGGCATCTGAGTATGCACCACATAAAATCACTCCTGTTTTTCGTAGATTAATCAGCTCTACGAAAAGCAGGTGAGAAAAATGGGAATAAAATAATATGAAATGCAGAAATAAATTGATCAAATTTGCCCTGTATCGTGAAAAAAGCAGGGAAAACGCCCTGTAATCTTACACAAACTTAATACACCGGCAAAGGTTCCCTGTTGAATTATAAAAAAAAATGCGTTATAATAGCTTCGGTTTCGTAGAGCTGATTACTCTACGAAAAAAGCCATTGCCTGACAGATGAAGAACTGCTCTTCACCGGCCAGGCAATGGCTTTTTACTTTAGTACAGCACCTGAAGTCTGCCCATATTCTCCCTCTTGCGCTCCATGGAGGAGTGGACATACCTGTTCAGGGTGATATTTACGTTGGCATGCCCCAGGATCTCGCTGAGCGTCTTCACATCAAAGCCGCTCTCAATGCACCGGGTGGCAAAGGTGTGCCGGAGGGCATGGTAGTTGATGTCCGGCATGTGACATTCTCTCAGGTAGCGCTTAAACACGTTTTCCATTGTCCTTGGCTCTATGAACCGGTCCGGCCGCCCGGTAAGGACATAGGCGTTGTCCGGCACATCTCCGGAAAGAGCGAGAAGCCTTCCAAAAAGCGGCTGCGGGATGGGGATGTCCCGCAGGGATTTATCGCTCTTGGGAGCTGTCACTATGATCTTGGTCCTTTTCCCGCCGTGCGCCTCCGGATCCTGGATGCGCTGCATGGTAAGCCGCACCTGGAGCACCGCCTCCTCATAGCGGATATGCTCCCGCCTGAGGGCGCAGACCTCGCCGATCCGCAGCCCCATGTAGAGGCTGAGAAGAACCCCTGTCTTTAAAAGCCCCTCGTCCTGGAAGAGAAAGGCTCCCAGCGCTCTCTGCTCCTCCCTGTCCAGTATCCGGATCTGTCTCTCCCTCTGGCGCAGCCGTATCAGCTCAAACCGGCAGGGAATTTCATAGCCCAGTTGCACGGCAAAGCCGCATACCTCCTTCAGGACCGCCAGTATATCCTTCACAGTCTTCTCGGTCAGGCCGCCCCTGTGATCCCTGCGCCCTTCCAGCAGCTTGCTCCGGACAAAGCGGTCCACCCGCTCTGTGGAGATCTCTGTGACATACAGTTCTCCAAGCTCAGGTAAAATGTGATTTTTAAGCAGGTTCCCGTACTTGATGTAGGAGGATTCCTTGATCCTCTTCCTGACATTTTCCAGCCAAAAGGCCGCTATGTGGGCCAGCTCCTGCCGGCGCAGCGCAGACATGTCTCTTTTGTTCTCCATTGATCTAACCGTCCTCTCGTTTTTGTAAAAATTATATCGGACGGTTTAGCGGGATTCTATTCCGTGTGTCTCTGTACGTTTTCAGCCCCGTTTTTCAATCATCCGCCTCTATCCAATTTTCTATCCAGATAGAGTTCAGAAGATCATTTGCCCCGTAGCCCAGCCGCAGCCTGTGCCCGTACTCTTCTCCCAAAAGGTGATAGGTATATTCTGTCTCATAATCTCCCAGCTCATTTATCTCATCCGGTCTCCCGTATTGCTCTGTCATCTGTTCTTTCCCGGACCAGGACAGGATCAGCTCTCCGGGAAGGAACACATCGATCCCCTCGTATTCCAGATTGTCATTGCTCAGGGAAATCACATCTGCCATGCAGTCCTGCGCAGGGGCCTCGTGGTCCGCCGTATTGCGGACAAATACTGTGATGGTCTGTCCGCTGTCGTTGACAAGGTGGATCAGGGGATGGTCTTCAAAGCGGCTCTCCCAGGGGGCGAAAATAGATGCGACCATTGTATTTGCCTCCTCCTGACTCACAAAATTCCAGCCCTTCTCCCGCAGCCTGCTGACTGCCACGGGCACTGTAAACACATCCTGTCCGATCTGGATCTGAAAGCTTTCAGGGTTGTCCGAGAGCTCCGGGCTGATCCTGTCCTGATAGGCCGCTCGGTCAAGATTTTCCTTGTAATCCAGTTCCATCACCACATCTGTGTGGGGAAGATAGTCAATTTTCATGATCACTCCCGGATTTTCCTCCAGCAGCTCTTTTCCTTGCCTGTACGTGGATCTGTTTACCTGAAAACGCACCTCTTTTCCCTCTGCGCTGATCCCTTCCACATAGTAATGATCTGTGTCTTCACCAGTGCTCACATCATAGCTGAGCTGGCGCACATAGGCGCCTTCCGGCGCCATCAGATAGGGAATGTCTCGTATAGGTGCCTGCAGCAGCCAGATCACCAGAAGCAGGCACACCGCCACTCCCAGGGCCATGAGGGCGGTGCGGACTATGCTCCGTCCCTTCTGCTTGTTTGCGTTCATCCCCCGAACAACAATGTACGCCGCTGCGGACAGAGCCGCAAAGGATACTCCCAGCCTCCAGGCCCAGGTGGAAATGTAACCGGAAATTCCCTCTTTTCCTCCCAGGAACCCCGAGACACCTGTGGAAAGTCCTGCTGCCAGACACACGACGGTTATGATCAGTGCGATCAGGGCAACCGGGTGCTCTCTCATAAATCTGCTGTCTTTGTGCATAATAACCCTCCTGTCTGCTCTCATTATAGCAAGCAAACAGGAGGGTTATTGTTAAATCTGGGTAAATACTGTCTGTAGCTTCAGGCTGTTCTCTCCTAATCTCCATACAGAGCCTCTTCCATTGAATATTTTTGACACATGTGCCAAATTTATTAATTACAATATACTGTCAAGCAGTACTTTATGCCTGGAAGTATAAAAAAGGCAGAGCCACGCCCTGCCTGAAAATCTCTTTGTCTGTAGCCTGACCCGGCCCTTCCATCTACTCCGCCGAGTCATTGACCACCTGTATGCAGTTGTCCGCCAGCCACTCCTGCACGATCTGCTGGAGCACCATGTCCTTCAGGTCATCCTCTGAGGCCGCCTGCTTCAGCGCGTCCACATCCTCAAAGCCGTAGGACTCTGCCAACTCCTGGAAATGCTCCTCGTACTCCTCATCTGTAGGCGTCAGCTTCTCCTTATCCGCGATGGCCTCGGCGACATACTTCTGCTTGATAGACTGCTGAGCTGCCTCCTCCGCCTGCTTTTCAAAGCTGGCCACGTCCGTGTTCATCTGGCTTGAGATAAAGTCCTCGTAGGTCATGCCGTAGGACTCTGCCGCGTCCTTGTACTGCTGAATGAGCTGATCCTTGATCTCGTTCACCTCATCCTCCGGATACTTCTCTACCTCTGCCTTCTCAAGAACCGCGTCCCAGGCCTCTGCCTGCAGGCTGTAGTCGTAGTTGTCCTTTGCGGACTCCTCCAGAGTTTTCTTGACTTCCTCTCTGTACTCGTCCACTGTCGTTGACTCATCAGACACGGTCTTCACAAAGTCATCGTTTACCTCGGGAAGGGTGCTGATAGAGTTGACTGTGATGGTAAATGTCACCGGCTTGCCGGAGAAATCCGGGTTTCGAGTATAGGGATCCGGAAACTGACCGTTCCAGTCAAAGGTCTCTCCCACATTGTGCCCGATGATGCTGTCCTCAAATCCATCGATAAACTGGCCGGAGCCGATGGTCAGATCATAGCCCTGACCGGAGCCGCCATCGAACTCCTGTCCGTCCATCTTGCCCACAAAGTCAATGTTGGCAATGTCTCCCTCCTGGACAGGGCGGTCTGTCACCTCCTGGGCATTCTGCTGCTGAACAGAGGCTATATAGTTGTCAATATCCTCGTCTGTCACTTCCTCCTGATCTGCCACCTTGTCCACTTCTATCCCTTTGTAGCCGCCGACAGTCACATAGTCATTTGACGCCTGGTTGCTGCCGGAGCATCCTGCCAGCGCGGCGGAGCATACCAGCATGCCGGCCAGTAAAAGCGCTGCTTTTCTTTTCATGTCTACACCTCTTAATCGTTTATGATTTCTTCTGTACCCTGTCTTTCATCTTTACCGGATACTCGTATCAGTATAGCACATCCCGCTTTTGAATAAAAGTAAGTTTATGCTTTTTTCATTGTCTTTCCCCGCAAAAGGCCAAATCTCTCCAAGAAAAACATTGCGCAACCCCCTAAACAATGTTAAAATATACTGTGCGATTATTACATAGTGAGGAGGTTTCCCCGTGAATACATTGACGATTGTTTTGTTAGTAATTCTGGTCGTTTTGATCATTGCGTGTATCGTGCTGTACTTCCTCGGCAGAAAGGCGGAGAGGAGACAGGCTGAGCAGCAGGAGCAGCTGGACGCCGCGGCACAGACAGTTACCATGCTTATCATTGACAAGCGTACCATGCGCCTGAGAGACGCAGGCTTTCCTTCCATCGTGCTGGAAAACACACCCAAGTATCTGCGCCGGTCCAAGGTGCCGGTTGTGAAGGCAAAGGTTGGGCCAAAGATCATGACGCTGATGTGCGACTCAAAGGTGTATCCCCTGATTCCCGTGAAAAAGGAAGTCAAGGCAACCGTGAGCGGCATCTATATCACAGCGGTGAGAGGCCTGCGCGGTCCTCTGGAAGCGCCCCCGAAGAAGAAGGGCTTTATCGCCAGGCTTCGGGACAAAATATAGTACGTATCATGTATAATGAGGCAAAAAAACTCCAGGCTGAAAGGCCTGGAGTTTTTTTCTGGTTTTATATCTGCTCCGGGGCAGAACCCTGCGCCGGCTGTGCCGGCTGCACCGGGCGGATGGTCACATCTATCTCACAATCGGACAGGGGCTCGCTGTTGATGTCCAGGGCGTAGCTGATGTGTACGTCGATCCTGTCCTCTGACACCTCGGTGGTGATATCTCTCGTGTGGATGCCCACCATCATTTCCCCGTAAGGCGTCTCGTAGGCGGTCATGTTCATCCTGCCCTTCTCAAACACCATCCGGGCGTTGGCGATCCCGCTTTTGCGCACCTCGAACAGGCTGTCGCCTATGATCTTGATCGTATTTTTGACCGTGCCGGGCACGCCCTCCACGACCTCGTCGTAGAGTACGTAGTGCCTGTCATTCTTCAGATAATAGGCGGCCGGAGTGATGATCTCCACCGGCTCGCCCTCCCCGTTCTCCTCCCCTGCACCGAAGTGGAGTCCGGAAATACTGATCAATACATCCTTTGTCATTTACAGTGCCAGCTCTCTCGCGATCTCATACTGATAAGCAGGAATCTGTTTCTGCATGTTCAGCGCCTCGTTGATATCAAAGTCTACATACTCGCCGCCTTTGTATCCAACTACGCGGTTGCTCTTGCCCTCAATCAGAAGATCTACTGCCTTCGCGCCCATGATGGAAGCGTACACACGATCCTTACATGTGGGGCTTCCGCCGCGCTGCATGTGTCCCAGGATGGTGGCTCTTGTCTCCATGCCTGTGGCCGCCTCAATTCTCTTGGCCAGCTCAATGGAGCCGCCGATTCCCTCCGCGTTGATGATGATATAGTTCTTCTTTCCACGCTTTCTGCACTCCTGGATATCCGCGATGATCGCGGCCTCATCAAAGTCGTGCTCCTCGGGAAGAAGGATCCTCTCAGCGCCGTTGGCGATACCGCACCACAGGGCCAGCCATCCGGCGTCTCTTCCCATAACCTCGATGATGGAGCATCTCTCGTGGGATGTGGAAGTATCTCTTACCTTGTCAATAGCCTCCATAGCTGTGTTTACAGCTGTGTCAAATCCAATCGTATATTCTGTACAGGCGATGTCCAGGTCGATGGTTCCCGGGATACCGATGGTGTTGATCCCCAGGTTTGCCAGCTTCTGAGCGCCCGCGAAGGAGCCGTCTCCTCCGATGACTACCAGGCCGTCAATGCCGTATTTCTTACAGATAGCCGCAGCCTTCTGCTGTCCCTCCTCTGTGCGCATCTCCTCACAGCGGGCTGTCTGCAGAATGGTGCCTCCTCTCTGGATCGTGTCGGATACATCTCTCGCAGTCAGGTCTATGATCTCTTCATCCAGAAGTCCCTGATATCCCTTGCGGATACCCCTTACCTTTAAGCCTTTCCCTAAAGCTGTCCTCACTACCGCACGGATCGCAGCGTTCATTCCAGGGGCGTCACCGCCGCTTGTCAAAACTCCGATCGTACGAATTACCTTCTTCTCTGCCATGATTTTTCCTCCATTTGTCGTGTATTCATAATCTGGATCTTTCTCTTATTCTTTACCATTCTACATTATCTACCTTATGCTTTCAATGGGTTTTTCTACAACTTTTACACAACTTTCTCCGAAATAATTCGTCAATCTGCTCAGTATTCCAGGCTCAATATAAATATTTTTTCCGGCCGGAAGACGCTTCACCGCCTTCTCCGCCCGGCAGTAAATAACCACCGAGTCGTCCCCGTCGGAGGCCCGGAGCATGTCAAAGAGATGCTCTTCGTCCTCCATGTAGGAGGCTTTGTCCTTATACTGGATCCACAGCTCCTTCTTCGTCTGCTCAAAAGGCACCACGCTCTCGCAGATGAGCTTGCTGGGGGCGTCGTCCTCCTCGGACACTCTGCCCCGGATAAACACCTTGTCATCCTGCCTCAGCATCCGCTGGTATTTCTCGTAATCCCGGGGAAATACGACGATCTCCACCGTGCCCGCCAGATCCTCCAGAGTTAGGAAGGCCATCATCTTATTGTTTTTCGTGTGCTTGATGGTCTTTGCCGTGATCATGCCGCCCACTGTCTCCCTGGCGCCGTCCCGGACCTTGGAGCGGCCGGTAGAGTCATCGATCTGAAAGTCCAGGGTGGTTCTGGAAATATTTTTCTTCCACTTCTCCTCGTAGTCCTCCAGGGGATGGCCGGTCAGATACACGCCACTGACCTCCTTCTCAAAGGCCAGCTTTGTCTCCTTGTCATACTCGCCCACGTCCGGGAGGGGAATGTCAAACTCCTTCTTCTGCTCATCATCCACCAGGTCAAAAAGGGACATCTGACCGGTCATGGAGTATTTTCTCTCCTGGTTCACCTGGTCCAGGATCTGCACGTAGATGGCCATGAACTGCCGCCTTGTGCCTCCCAGCCCGTCAAAGGCCCCCGCCTTGATGAAGTTCTCGATGGTGCGCCTGTTCACGTCCTTTCCGGACATTCTCTCGATGAAATCCTTCAGGCTGCGGAAGAGGCCGTTTTGTTCCCTCTCCTCGATGATGGAGTGGATCACCGGCTTCCCGATGCTCTTGATAGCTGCCAGGCCATACCGGATATTGCCTCCGTCCACAGAGAAATTGCCCTCGCCCTTGTTGATGTCAGGGGGCAGGATGTCAATGCCCATCTGGCGGCAGCTGTAAATATATTCTGCCACCTTGGATGGATTTTCAATCACGGATGTCATGAGAGCCGCCATAAATTCCACCGGGTAGTAGTACTTCAGCCAGGCGGTCTGGTAGGAGACCACCGCGTAGGCCGCCGCGTGGGACTTGTTGAAGGCGTATTTTGCGAAATCAATCATCTCGTCGTAAATCTTGTTGGCCGTCTTCTCATCTATGCCATTGTTCACACAGCCGGGCACTCCCTCCTCCGGGTTGCCATAGACAAAGTTCTGCCGCTCCTTCTGCATCACATCTCCCTTTTTCTTGGACATGGCGCGGCGCAGAAGGTCGCTTCGTCCCAGGGTGTAGCCGGCCAGATCCCGGACGATCTGCATAACCTGCTCCTGGTAGACAATGCACCCGTAGGTGGGTGCCAGGATCGGCTCCAGCTGGGGGCAGTCGTAGGTGATCAGCTCCGGGTTGTTTTTTCCCCTGATATACTGGGGGATAAAGTCCATGGGGCCGGGCCGGTACAGGGAAATCCCGGCAATGATATCCTCCAGGCTCTGGGGCTTCAGCTCCTTCATGAAGCCCTTCATCCCGGTGCTCTCAAGCTGGAACACGCCGTCTGTCTTTCCCGTGCCGATGGAGTCCAGCACCTCCTTGTCATTGTAGTCGATGCTGTGTATGTCAATCTCTTTTCCTGTGCTCTTCTGGGCCAGCTCCACCGCGTTCTGGATCACCGTCAGGGTCCGAAGGCCCAGGAAATCCATTTTCAGAAGGCCCAGCTCCTCCAGGGTAGTCATGGTGAACTGGGTGGTCACGGAGCCGTCAGAGCCAAGAGACAGGGGCACGTACTCGTCCACCGCCTTCTGGCTGATGACCACGCCGGCCGCGTGCATGGAGGTGTGCCTTGGCAGTCCCTCCAGCCTCTTGGACATGTCCACAAGCTCCCGCACCTGGCTGTCCTCCTCGTACAGCTTCTTCAGCTCCGGATTCATGGCAAGGGCCTTATCCAGGGTGATGTTCAGCTCTGTGGGAACCATTTTCGCAATAGTGTCCACAAAGGCGTAGGGCAGATCCATGACCCTGCCCACATCCCTAAGGACGCCCCGGGCCGCCAGAGTACCGAAGGTGACGATCTGCACCACCCGGTCAGGGCCGTACTTGCGCACCACATAGTCGATGACCTCCTGCCTTCTCTCAAAGCAGAAGTCCACGTCAATATCCGGCATGGACACACGCTCCGGGTTGAGGAACCTCTCAAAGAGGAGCTGGTACCGGATGGGGTCGATGCTGGTGATGCCCAGGCAGTAGGCCACAATGCTGCCGGCAGCGGATCCGCGGCCGGGCCCCACCATAATGTCGTTGTCCCTGGCGTATTTGATAAAGTCCCACACAATGAGGAAATAGTCCACGTAGCCCATGTCGTGGATGACGGACAGCTCGTATTTCAGCCGCTCCTTCAGCTCCTCTGTGACAGGGCTGTACCTCTCCTCCAGCCCTTTGTGGCACAGTTCATTTAAGTATTCCCAGGAGGTGTATCCCTCCGGCACATCGTACTTGGGCAGCTTGGTCACGCCGAACTCGATCTCCACATTGCATCGGTCCGCGATCTTCTGGGTGTTCTCCAGAGCCTCCAGGGCGTAGGGGAAGAGTCCCCTCATCTCCTCCTCGGACTTGATGTAGTACTGGCCGCCCTCGTAGCGCATCCGGTCCTCGTCCGCCAGCTTTTTCCCTGTCTGGAGGCAGAGGAGGATATCGTGGGGCTTCACGTCGTCCGCATAGGTGTAATGGACGTCGTTGGTAGCCACCAGCTGGATCCCCGTCTCCCGGCTCATGCGCACAAGAGCCTGGTTCACCATCTGCTGCTGGGACATGCCGTGATCCTGGAGCTCCAGGAAAAAATTGCCCTTTCCAAAGATTTTCTCATACCGCAGGGCCGCCTCCTTGGCCTCCTCATAGAGTCCCTGCACGATATTTCTGGCCACTTCCCCCGCCAGGCAGGCGCTGAGGGCGATAATCCCCTCGTGAAACTCCTGAAGGAGCTCCATGTCCACCCTGGGCTTGTAGTAGTAGCCCTCCGTAAATCCCCGGGAGACCAGCTTCATCAGGTTATGGTAGCCGGTGTCATTTTCCGCCAGCAGCACAAGGTGGTAGTACCTGCTCTCGCTGTTGCCTCTGGCCTCCTTGTCAAAGCGGGAGCCGGGGGCCACATACACCTCGCACCCAAGCACCGGCTTGATGCCAGCCGCCTTGGCCGCCTTGTAAAAGTCGATCACGCCGTACATGACGCCGTGATCCGTGATGGCCACGCTGTCCATGCCCAGCTCCTTCACCCGGGAGATACATTCCTTTATTTTATTGGATCCGTCCAGCAGACTGTACTCTGTGTGGACGTGCAGATGCGCAAAACTCATATAAAAAGCCTCCCTTTCAGACGTGGTACTTGGAAATATTGTACTACGTTTGAAAGGGAGGCGCAAGAATTCTGTGTTTCACTACCCGTTGATCATAAAGCTGACCAGTCTGTCAATATCCTCTTTCTCGTATGCGATGATCTCCAGCTCCGGGATCTCGCCGTTGGAGAATATGTTGGCCATGGACACGTACTGAGACAGCTTGGACTTCAGATTCAGTCTGTCTCCCTCACCTGTCACCAGCTCCACTCTTCCCTTGCAGTCGTCAACGACCTTAAAAAACTTATCGATATCGGTAATATTCTGTACTTTCATGCTCTTTGTTCCTTTCTCTCAGATTCATACATGGGTACTGCCCGCAAGCGGACACCCCTGCTCACTCACCATTATAACCTCATCTCACCGGATTGCAATGGTTTTTTCTCGGATCTCGATTTTTCCCTCCTTGAGCAGGCGTCCCACCGCCCTCTTGAAGGCGTTCTTGCCAAAGCCGAACTCCGCCCGGATCAGCTCCGGGTCCGCCTTGTCCGTGAAGGGGAGCTCCCCGCCGTTTGCCAACAGCTTTTCCATGACAGCCTCCGCGTCCCTGTCCATCTGGATAAAAGCCTTCTCCCGCAGGCTTAAGTCCAGCTTGCCGTCAGGCTTCACGTCCGTCACGCGGGCTTCGATCCTGTCGCCCACTTTGTATTTCGCGGATGCCTCCCTCTTGGGGATGAGGGCGCAGTACCGGTCGTCCACAGCCACGAAAAGGCCGAAGTTCAGGCTCTTCTCGTAGATGATGCCAGTGACTCTGTCATCCTTTTTGTAGGGGGATCTCTTCTCCAGCTTATCGTACACCTTCATAGTGGCGCACAGCCTTCCGCTCTTGTCCACATAGAGACTGACAAGACAGGCGTCCCCCTTCCTCACCTTTGCCGTCTGCTGCTTAAAGGGGAGAAAGAGATCCTTCTCCAGCCCCCAGTCCAGAAAGGCCCCGATGGGAGCGGTGTCCTTTACCGTCAGCAGCTTCACCTCACCGAGCTGGATCTTCGGTTCATGAGTGGTGGCAATGATCCGGTCCTGTGAGTCCCGGTAGAGAAATACCTCTATCTTGTCTCCCAGCCGGGTTCCTGCGGGCACCTGCTTTCTGGGAAGCAGCACCCTTTCCTCATCTGTCCCCAGATACACGCCGAACTCCGTCTGCTTCACCACAGTCAGCGTCTGTTTTTTCCCTAATTCTTTTTCTAACATCTCTTTTCTCCTGTCAGCTCCACAACTGCGTACGGTTTTCCCTCCGCACTGCACAGCTCCACAACTGTCCTTTCTTCTTCCCTTGCCGTCCTGGGACAGATCATGTCCCCCAGCACAGCTGATCTTTTGTATTCTACCCGCACCTGCCTCACAAGCATCTCCTCACGCAGCGCCTCCAGGGCCATCTGCACATACTGGCAGTTGTTGACATGCTCGTTTGTGTCAATGTGATATTTACGCACCGGGAACGCGCTTCCCTCCTCCAGCTTTTGTGGGAGCCGGATCTTTCTCGGCGCGTACTCCATCTCCAGAGGCGCCTCCGTGCCGTATTTTTCTATATCCTCCGGCTGGGGCTTCACCGGGCGCCCCTTCTCCAGGTCCATAAAGGCCCAGATGGAGTTGGCGCAGGCTGCCCTCTCCCCCTTCTCGTCCCACATGCAGAAATTTCTGTAGCCGTACAGGCCGTTGAACTCCGTGGCCCAGGTGGCCGCCCGGATGCGCTCGCCGATCCTTGGATACCGGTCCACAACGATCTGCCAGGATGTGAGCACCCAGGCTCTCTTCTTCTCTTTCAGATAGTCGATCCCAAGGCCCACATCCTCTGAGTGGAAAATACTGCAGTCCTGAAAATAATTGATGATCCCCGGAAGGGTAATGGTCTCGTGGTGGTCTGCCTCACTGAACCTCACCCTGCTGTCAAATGCATACATATTACTCGTCCTCTCCCTGTGCTATGTAGCTCTTTTCTGTAGTGATCACGCACTGATATCTGTGGTCGATCTGCTGGAGTGCTTTTCTCACCTTTTTTGTCAGTTCCTTTTCTTCTTCCTTCGTGTAGCGGTAGGGAACCACCATGTCGAAGATCACATTGGCTCTCTCCTTTCCCTCCACCACCCGAAGGTCATGGATGGAGACCTCCGGATCGATACTGCTCACCGTCTCCTGCACCTGCCTCTTCACGAGCAGGATCTTCTCGTCCTTCGTCTCCACCGGATCCATATGGATGACGAGGAAGACGCCCAGCTCTCTCACTGCGTCCCTCTCGATGCGGTCAATGATCTCATGGGAGGTCTCTATGTCCACATCGTTGGGCACCTCGGCGTGGATGGAAGCCATGTTCCGTCCGGGGCCGTAGTTATGTACGATCAGGTCATGGCTTCCCACGATCCCGTCATAGCTCTCCACAAAGCCGGATATCTTCTTGTAGTCCGCCGGGTCGATGGCCTCCCCCAGGAGGGGCTTCAGGGTATCCCGGGCAATGCCGATGCCGGCCCACATGACGACAAGGGACACGCACAGTCCGATGAAGCCGTCAATGTTCCACCCTGTAAAGCTGAAGAACAGGAGGGAAAAGACCGTGGCCGACGTGGTGATGACATCCCCGATGGCGTCCGCCGCCGTGGCCAGCATCACCTTGGAGTCGATCCGTTTTCCCAGCTTCCTGTTAAAGAAGCTCATCCACAGCTTGACGCAGATGGACAGCAGCAGGATCAGCACGGACACCATGCTGAACTCCATGTGCTGGGGCTCCCGTATCCTGCCGATGGCGTCCTTGAAAAAGGTAAAGCCCACTTCAATGACAAGGAAGGAGACTACCAGAGCCGTTATGTACTCCATCCGCCCGTGGCCGAAGGGGTGTTCGCTGTCCGCCGGCTTTCCCGCCATCTTCACGCCGATCAGGCCGATAACCGATGAGGCCGCGTCGGACAGGTTGTTGAAGGCGTCCGCTGTGACGGAGATGCTGTGCATCAGAAGGCCGATCACAGCCTTGGCCGCAAATAGCAGCACATTGCAGAAGATGCCCACCACCGACGCCAGCGTGCCATACTGGGTGCGGACGGACACCTTCTCTGTCTGCTCATAGTCTTTTACAAAATGTCTGATCAAAAATTCTGTCATGTCTTTTTCCTCTCAAGTATGCTCTTTTGTGCGCCGCGTCTGTCCCGCGATCCAAAGGTCTGCCGCTCTAGTCCCGGTCTCCGAAGAAGAACCATCTGATCCTGAAATCTGAGTACGCCGTGATCATGTCGTACTCGTCTTCCCCCAGGACGCGGCCCAGCTCCTCCTTCTCCTCCTCGGGCACATGGGCTGTCACCGCATCCGTAAAGCAGAGAGACGGGTAGAGGCAGCACCACCAGTTGTGCCCCTGTCCCGCTCCGATGAGGATCCGAAGCGCCGTGTACTCCCCAGCCGGAAAGGTAACGTCCCCGTAGGTCTTCTCCGGGAAATAATCCCGGACAAGCTCAGCCCGGACAGGGTCAGAGCACCCCTCCTCCCGGAGCCTCTCCTCCGCGGTCTGCTCCAGGCTGTCCAGGTTCTCCCGGACCCAGGAGCAGGTCTCCTCCAGGTCCGCATCCAGGGGCATGGCCTCTTCCATGTAAGCAAGGAGCGCCTCCTTCACCTCCAGCTTCCTCTGCTGATCCTCCGGGCTGTCGCTGTCAGCCAGCACGTGGAAGCGGAGCACCTCCCGGCTCAGCTCCTGTCCCGCTCTCCGGGCCCTGGCCTCCACCAGCATCCCCCTCTGCACAAGAAGGAGCCCTGTCAGCAGAGCCCCGCATATGAGGGCAATGCCAAGACAGATGGCCTCCTTCTTTCTTCTATTCCGGTTCCTGTTTCTCATACTATGTACCTCCTGACTGTCCCCTCGGGGATCTATCAGGAGTCTTCACAGTTTTTTTGGTCTTTATGCAGGGCTCCTCTATTTTTTCGTCCGGATGGTATCCATCACGGCCTCCACCTGATTGTCCACGTGCTGGCACACCACCTGCACCGCCCGGTCCTTCTGGCCGCTCTCAATGGTCTCGATGATCTCCTCGTGCTCGTCGATGAGCTGCTGATGGAAATCCGACCGCTTCAGATACTCCACTCTGTACCGGTACATCTGCTCTCTCAGGTTGTTCAGGAGCTGGATCAGCTTCTGATTGTCTGTAGCCATGTAGATGACGTCGTGAAACTTCACGTCTGCCTCTGCAATGCGGGTGATATCCCCGTCCTTCAAGGACTCCTTAAACTCCTCCGCGGCATCCTTCAGATCCTGGATCTGCTCGTCTGTGATCTTCTCGCACACCAGCTCCACTGCCAGCTCCTCCAGAGCCCGGCGCACCTCCAGCACATCCCGCAGGCTCTTCTCTGTGATCTCGGCCACCTCAGCCCCCTTCCTGGGGATCATCAGCACAAGTCCCTCCAGCTCCAGCTTCCGGATGGCCTCGCGGATGGGGGTCCGGCTGACCCCCAGCTTGTTGGCGAGCTGGATCTCCATGAGCCTTTCCCCGGGCTTGAGCTCCCCCCGCAAAATGGCCTGCCGCAGTGTGTTGAATACCACGTCCCGCAGCGGCAGGTACTCATTCATACTGACTTCAAAATTCGGTTCCTTCATTTATTTCCTCCTGACATTGTGTACATTTGTGACATAGGCCTGCTTCACAGGCGTCTGTCTCTTCAGTCTGGCCGCCGCTGCCCTGGCCCTGCCCCGGGAAGTAAAGATCCCGAATACAGTGGGGCCGCTTCCGCTCATCATGGCGTTCAGGGCGCCGGCCCCGATCATCACGTCCTTGATCCTTTGCAGCACCGGATGCTCCTCCAGCATGACCTGCTCCAGCACATTTCCCATGCTGCCGGCCACCTGCTGCAGATCCCCCTCCTGAAGTCCCGCAAGGATCCCGTCGATATCCGGATGGCTCTTAATGCCCTCTCTGTCAATCTTCTCGTACACGGTCCTGGTGGACGCCGAGAGGGGCGGCTTGGCGATCAACACGTAGCATTTGGGCAGAGGGGGAAGGGGCGTCAGGATCTCACCGATCCCCTCCGCAAGGACTGTCCCCCGCATAATGCAGTAGGGCACATCTGCCCCCAGCGTCACGCCTCTCTCCTTCAGTCCCTCCTCGGAGAGTCCCAGGCCAAACATCCGGTTCATGCCGAAAAGCACCGCCGCCGCGTTGGAGCTTCCCCCCGCCATTCCGGCCGCCACCGGGATGTGCTTCTCCAGGGTGATCCGGATCCCCTCCCGGATCCCAAACTCGCCGCGCAGGAGCTCCGCCGCCTTGTAGGCGATATTGTTTTCATTGACCGGCAGATAGGGCAGATTTGTAGAAATTTCAATGCCCGGCTCCCGCGTCTTCTCCAGGGTCACACGGTCGTAGAGATAGACCGTCTGCATGACCATCCTGACATCGTGGTAGCCGTTTTCCCTCCGGCCCAGAATGTCAAGTCCCAGATTGATCTTCCCCAGTGCTTTCAACTCCAGTTTATCCATTGTACTCTCCTTGTATCTTGTATACAGTGTACTTACAGTATACCCATGTTTGCCTTAAAAATCAATAACCTCTCTCCCGCTCTCAGGGTCCCGTCCTTCAGGTCGTTGACCTCCCTTATGCCATCCTCCGTAGTGTTGTACCGCCGTGCCAGATTCCACAGCGTATCCCCTTCCTTCACAATATAGCCCACGATGCCGGGCGCGTTTTCCAGCTCCTTCGGATCCACCGGCTGCTCGCTCACATCCAGGATGTTCTCCACTTTCTCGGGCCTTCGCAGGAATACCTGGAAGGACAGGGCCGCCTTCACCTCCGCCTCCCCGCTTCCCAGCAGGCTGACAGAGAGCTGCTCCAGGCTGCCCTCTATGTCGCAGCGCATCTCATCCGACGCGCCGCCGCACTCGATGGAGTGGGAGAAGGGCACCATGCCCTGCCAGATTCCAAAGGGCTGCTCGTCGTCCGCCCGCACGTAGAGGAAGGTGACGTTCAGCACCCCCTCCGCAAGGATCTCCCCGCCCTGCATCTGGGCCGGCTCCATCTGCAGAAAGCCGCTGCTGTGGCAGATCTGAAGCGTCCCCTCCCGGATCTCCGGCAGGCTCAGCTGCTCCGTCAGCCTGCACTTTGAGTGATTCTGCATGACCAGGCTCTCCAGAGCCGTCTCCTCCCGCTCGGGAATCAGCCGCCGCCCCGGCGCGTACAGATCCTCCAGGATCCGGATCTTCTCCTCCCGGTAGACGCAACAGCGCACCTCCAGGGACGCCTCCACCCCGAAGATGCGCACCTCCCCGTCCTCGTCCAGCCTGGCCTCGATGCTGTCCTCCCCCAGGGCGGCGTACACGCAGTGGTACATCTCCTCCTCCGCCCCGTCGCAGGACAGCCGCCCCTCGAAGGGCACGCTCTGCTCCACCCACTCAGTCTTCATATTCTGGGACTCGTAGAGGCAGAAGATCTGCAGCTCTCCCCGCAGCACAAGGCCTCCCTCCTCCAGCCTGGTATCCAGCTTCCTAAGGGCGCTCTCCCCCAGGAGGAGGCTGCCGATGTTCTCCTTGGCCGCGGGCAGGTGAATCTCCTCCTTGATGCGGTACACATCCTTCTGCACGCCGCACAGCTCCAGGATCTCCTTCTCCGAGAACTTTTTGTAGAGAGGAGACTCATCCTCCATGTCCGTGGTGATCTGCTCCTCAGACACCCCCTCAGACCCGATCTCCAGTTCCACGGAGGCCTTCAGGTTCATTTTCCGGGAATTGATCAGGGTCACGCTGACCTCCGCCGTAGCTCCCCTGGCAAAAAGCTGGTCCTGGGGCTCCTCCTCCATGTAGACCATCTCCTCAAAGGGCAGCCTGCCAGCCAGAGAGGAGAGCTGATCCGCCCCTCCCTCTGTCTCGTAGAGGATCTGGTAGGCCAGCCTGCCTGTCACTCTGGCGTAGTGCTCCGCCGGGCGTATCTCGTCCACATGGATCTGACCGCTGCTGTACACCACCCGGGAGGCGTCGTATTTGGCCTCCGGTATGTTGATATCCTCATCTACATAAAACTGATCCGTCACACCAGGTCCGATCCGGCCTGCCCGGACCGTCTTTTTGATCTGCTCCATTTTGCTCCTCCTTACATTTCCCACAAAATTCTTTTTTCCGTATAGCCTGTCGCCAATGCCGTCCAGGGGCAGTCCGCCTCCTGCGCCACCTCCTCCCCCTCATCCGGACCTGTCAGGCAGGTGCGGATGAAGACTGCGTCCTCCGTCTCATACACTTCCTCGATCTGGATACTGTAGCCAGCGCTCTCCTGCTCCCCATACCCCAGAGCTATGTACAGCCGCTGCCCGTCCCCGTATGCCGCGAGGAAAGGCTCTGCCTTCTCCTCCTCTATCTTCTGCCTCAGGGTCTCCGGCAGATCCGGGCCGCAGGCCGTCTCGTACTCCAGATCCCCCTTTTTGTCCATGTCTGCCCGCCGGGCGCCGCACCCGGAGAGCAGGAGGGCCGCCACGGCAAATATGCACAGTATCCTCCGTCCCTTCATATATTCACCATATAGATTTTCTCTCTATTATCATACACGCCACCCCTTTGAAAAATGACATTTTTATGGTAAGATGCTTATGGTATGATGCCAGAGTAGGATTGTAGAAATGCGCGGCACGGAACAATCCGCAGGCATCGCAGCTGGGGTTTTGGCCCCAACATCATGATAGATACAAAGGAGAGGCTTCTGGATTATGATAAGATTTATTGCCATTATGATCGTACTTTTCGTTTATCTCATCGTCGGCATACCGGTTCTCATCGTGGAACATTTTGTCGGTCTGGTGAACCGGAGGGCGAAGGATTACTCCTGCCTGCGGATGGTGCAGTGGACCTTCCGGCTGATGCTGAAGATCGCGGGCGTGAAGGTGACGGTTATCGGGGAGGAAAATGTGCCCGACGAGCCAGTCCTTTATATAGGAAACCACAGGAGCTATTTTGACATCCTGCTGACCTACTCCAGGTGCAGACGGCTGACCGGGTATGTGGCGAAAAAGGAGATGCTCCGCTACCCTCTCCTGCGGGACTGGATGAAAAATCTCTACTGCCTCTTCCTGGACAGGAGCACCCCCAAGGAGGGGCTCAAGACTATCCTGCAGGCCATCGACTATGTGAAGAACGGCATCTCCATCTGCATCTTCCCTGAGGGCACAAGGAACAAGGGGGCGGAGCTGTCCATGCTGCCCTTCAAGGACGGAGCCCTGAAGATTGCGGAGAAGACCGGCTGCGCCGTCATCCCCATGTCCATGAACAACACACAGGCCATCTTCGAGGGACACCTTCCCTTTGTGAGAAAGACCCATGTGGTGCTGGAGTACGGAAAGCCCATCTACCCGAACCAGCTTGATAAGCAGACGCGGCGGCATCTGGGGGACTACTGCCAGAACATCATTCAGGAGACCATCATAAAAAACCAGTCCCTCGTTTAATTTTTACTTTGTTTTTACTTTTTATGCCCGGGGTGCTATAATTGGGATAACTTTTTCAGATACAAATGCAAAGGAGTTTAAAAAAGAGAACAATGAGCAGACACGATTTGACCCTGCTGACGGACTTCTACGAGCTTACCATGATGCAGGGATATTACGAAAAAGGACAGAACGAGACCGTCATCTTCGATGTGTTCTTCCGCCAGAACCCCAACAACGGAGGCTACTCCATCTGCGCGGGCCTGGACCAGGTCATTGAGTACGTAAAAAATCTGAATTTCACATACGAGGACGTAGACTATCTGCGCAGCCTTGGCATGTTCAGCGAGGATTTCCTCCACTATTTGAGCGGCTTCCACTTTACGGGAGATATCTACGCCATCCCCGAGGGGACGGTCATCTTCCCCAAGGAGCCCATCCTGAAGGTGATTGCCCCCATCATGGAGGCCCAGCTTGTGGAGACAGCCATCCTCAACATTCTGAATCACCAGTGTCTCATCGCCACAAAGGCCTCCCGCGTCGTGTTCGCAGCGGGCGGAGACGGCATCATGGAATTCGGCCTGCGCCGGGCACAGGGCCCTGACGCAGGGCTCTACGGCGCCCGGGCTGCCATCATCGGCGGCTGTATCGGCACCTCCAACGTGCTGGCCGGCCAGCGCTTTGACGTGCCTGTTCTCGGCACTCACGCCCACAGCTGGATCATGAGCTTCCCGGACGAGTACACGGCCTTTAAGAATTACGCGCAGCTCTACCCGGACAACTGCATCCTCCTTGTGGACACCTACGACACATTGAAATCCGGCGTTCCCAACGCTATCCGCGTATTTACGGAGATGCGGGACGCGGGGATTTCCATGAAAAAGTACGGTATCCGCCTGGACAGCGGCGATCTGGCCTACCTGTCCAAGAAGGCCAGGACCATGCTGGACGAGGCGGGCTTTACAGACGCAGTGATCTCCGCGTCAAACGATCTGGATGAGTACCTGCTCCACGACCTGAAGATGCAGCAGGCGGCTATCACCTCCTGGGGTGTGGGCACCAACCTGATCACCTCAAAGGACTGCCCCTCCTTCGGCGGCGTCTACAAGCTGGCGGCCATCCAGGATGAATCCGGACAGTTTGTACCCAAGATCAAGATTTCCGAGAACACGGAGAAGATCACCAACCCGGGAAACAAGACGGTTCTGCGCATTTACGACAAGCCCACAGGGAAGGTCCGGGCAGACCTGATCTGCTTCGCGGACGAGACCTACGACACAGAAAAGGATCTTCTTATCTTCGACCCCATCGACACATGGAAGAAGACAAAGCTGCCGGGCGGCTCCTACACCATGCGGGAGATCCTTGTGCCCATTTTCCGAAATGGAGAGTGCGTGTACCAGTCACCCTCCGTCATGGAGATAGCGGAATACTGCAAGCAGGAGAAAAAGACCCTGTGGGAGGAGACAAAGCGTCTCTTCTACCCCCATCAGGTCTACGTGGATCTGTCTGACAGACTCTACGAGGTGAAGAAATCTCTGCTTGATCAGATGGATATGGATTAATTGGTTTTATTTTTAAGGAGGATTTATTTCTATGAATATTATTGTACTGGCAGGCGGCTACAGCAACGAGCGGGATGTGTCCTTAAGCTCCGGAGGCAGTATCTGCCGGGCGCTCCGGGAGAGAGGACACAACGCCTATCTTCTGGACGCTTTCCTTGGCCTTGAGAAGGCCCCCGAAAACCTGGAGGACGTATTCACACTCCCGGGAGGCGGCCTTGAGATCGCCACAGGTATCCAGACATCCGAGCCGGACCTTGACGCCCTCTGGGCCTCGCGCCCCGGGGATTCCCCCAGCTTCCTGGGCCCCAACGTGCTGGAGCTGTGCGGTCTGGCTGACATCACCTTCCTGGCCCTCCACGGGGGACTGGGCGAGAACGGCAAGCTGCAGGCTGCCTTTGACACACTGGGGATACGCTACACAGGGCCTGACTCTCTGGGCTGCGCCCTGTCCATGGATAAGGGCGTGACAAAGGATCTCTTCCACTCCGCCGGGGTTCCCACTCCCTACGGAACCCATGTTTCCAGGAGGAACAAGGACATCTCCCTTGAGACCCTTCAGATCCCCCTTCCCCTTGTGGTGAAGCCCTGCTCCGGCGGCTCCAGCATCGGAGTCCACTTTGTACATACGGAGGAGGAGTTCAGGGAGGCCATGCGCGTCTCCTTCGAGAAGGAGGACGAAGTGGTCATTGAGCCCTTCATCGACGGCCGGGAATATGCCTGCGGGATCTTTGACGGTCAGGCCCTGCCTCTCGTGGAGATCATCCCCGATGGCGGCGTATTCGACTATGTCCACAAATACCAGAGCGGCGGCGCCTCCGAGATCTGCCCCGCCACATCCGTGGACAAGGAGACTACAGAGGCCATCCAGAAGACCGGCGTGCTGGCCGCCCAGGCTCTGCGCCTGAACGTGTACTGCAGGGCTGATTTTATCGTAGACAATCACACCGGACAGTTCTACTGCCTGGAGGTCAACTCTCTCCCCGGCATGACAAGCGCCAGCCTTCTGCCCAAGGCGGCAAAGGCGGCAGGATATGAGTACGGTGAATTCTGCGAACAGATCATTGAGAAATCTCTGGACGCCAGATACAGATAGGAGAAGAACATGAAAAATCTCACAATAGAAAATATGACAAAGGCCTGCAGGGGCATTTATCACGGCAGCGACAGCCTCCTTGGAAGGGAGGCTGCCCACGTGGTCATCGACAGCCGCAAGGCCGGCCCCGGCGATGTGTTCGTAGCCATCAAGGGCGAGCGGGTGGACGGCCACTCCTTCATCCCGGGTGTCATGGAAAAGGGCGCCCTTTGCGCTGTGTCCGAGCAGGATCTGGGGGAGACAGCCTTCCCCTATATCCAGGTGGAGTCAACGGCCCAGGCCCTTCTGGACATCGCAAAGCTGTACCGGGACTCCTTTGACGTAAAGGTGGTAGGCATCTCCGGCAGCGTGGGAAAGACAAGCACAAAGGAGATGATCGCCTCTGTCCTGTCTCAGAAGTACAATGTCCACAAGACCCAGGGAAACTTAAACAGCGAGTCCGGACTCCCCCTGACTGTCTTTGACCTGAAGGAGGAAAATGAAGTGTCCGTCCTGGAAATGGGCATCAACCATTTCGGTGAAATGCGCAAGCTCTCCACCGTGGCTCAGCCCGATGTGTGCGTGATCACAAACATCGGTGTGGCCCACCTGGAATTTCTCAAGACACAGGAGGGCATCATGCAGGAGAAGACGCAGATGTTCCAGGACATGAAGCCGGGCGGTTCCATCGTCCTCAACGGGGACGATCCTCTTCTGTCCACTATCGGGCCCGTAAAAGGTGTGACTCCCCTCTTCTACGGAACATCGCCGGACTGCGACGTATACGCCTCAGATGTGCAGTCCCAGGGGCTGAAGGGATCCTCCTGCGTCATCCACACCCCGGCCGGAGAGTTCTCCTGTCTGGTGCCCACCCCCGGCTCCCACATGGTGTCCAACGCCCTGGCCGGAGCGGCTGTAGGGTATGTGCTGGGCCTTGACAGCAGACAGATCAAAGACGGCATTGAAAATCTGCCCTTCATGGCTGGCAGGAACAATATCATACAGACCGACAGGATCATCATCCTGGACGACTGCTATAACGCCAATCCGGTTTCCATGAAGGCCGCCATCGATGTGCTGGATCTGGGCATCGGGCGCAGGGTGGCTATCCTGGGAAAGATGGGCGAGCTGGGCAGCAACGAAAAGGAGCTCCACTACGAGGTGGGCGCCTATCTGGCCGCCTCAGAGACCGATGTGGTGATCGCCGTGGACGAGCTGGCCAGGGAGATCATCCGGGGCATTGAAGATGCCGGCTCACACATAGAGACACACTGGTTCGCCACAAGAGAGGAGCTGATCCCTCATCTGGGAGATCTGATACAGAAGGGGGACAATGTTCTTGTAAAAGCATCCAACAGCCTCGGCTTCAGCGGGATCGTACAGGCGCTGAGAGAGCTGTAGGGGATTTCACAAAGGAGAACAGAGCAGACCATGGATTATCAGGTTCTTGTCCTTGATCTGGACGGCACACTGACAAACTCAAAAAAAGAGATCACGCCGGAGACCCGGGAAGCGCTGATCGATATACAGGAGATGGGGAAAAAGGTGGTCCTGGCAAGCGGCCGCCCCACAAAGGGTGTGCTGCCCCTGGCCAAGCAGCTCCATCTGTCCGACTACGGGAGCTACATTCTCTCCTTTAACGGGGCGCGCATTACAGACTGCCGCAGCGGACAGATCATGTACAACCGCTATCTCCCCCAGGACGCCCCCGCCCCCGCTTTCCGGCTGGCCTCGTCCTTTGCCGGGGAGGGTGCGGATATCCTGACCTACACGGAGGATCACATTATCTCGGGGATAAAGCCCAACCGGTACACGCTGCTGGAGTCCCGGATCAATCACATGCCGATTCTGGAAAGCAGCGACTTTACAGCAGATATTCCCCGGCAGATCAATAAGCTCCTGGCCACCGGCGAGCCGGAGGTGATCAGCCGTATGAAGGATATCATGACCACCCATTTCCGCTCTTATCTGAACATCTACTGCTCAGACCCTTTCTTCCTGGAGATCATGCCAAGGGGCGTGGATAAGGCCCACGCCCTCGTAAAGCTGCTGGGCAGCATCGGGCTCTCCACCCGGCAGATGATCTGCTGCGGGGACGGGTACAACGACATCACCATGATCGAGACCGCCGGGCTGGGAGTGGCCATGGCAAACGCCCAGCCCCCTGTGCGGGACAGCGCGGACTACATCACCAAGTCCAACGATGAGAACGGGGTTCTGCATGTGATCAATAAATTTATGAGATAGGACCGCTCCTGTCCTCACAAAAAAAGAGTTCCTCATTGGAACTCTTTTTTGTATCCCTACGCCGTCTTCCCCTTATTCTTCTCATGCCACAGGATCAGCCGCTTTCCAAATTTCCCCAGAGCCTCCACCACAAAGCTGAGGTAGCGGAACACCGGCTCCGCGGCGATGGAGAACACGATAAAGAGCATGATGCACTTGGTGGACATGGCCGTGATGGCAAACAGGTCACCCAGGTAGATGCTGGAGAGCACAAGGGCAATGCCGCAGCCTGACAGCACAGCGATCCGGATGGGGTTCATAGGCTGGCTGATCTTCCAGAGAACCATGAAGCCCACAATGGCCAGAAGGATGGTGGCCGCCGTGGCGATATCCGACTGTCCCACCTCAAAGGTCTGCCCGAAGATGACCAGCGCTCCCACGATCAGCACATCGGTCAGTCCCCCGGGCAGCGCCTTCAGGAAGACGTTGGGGAGGAAATGTCCCTGTATCCGGTTCTTGTTGGGCTCGAGCGCCAGGAAAAAGGCGGGCACGCCGATGGTAAACATGCTGATCAGCGAGACCTGGGCCGGCTCCAGCGGGTAGGTGATCATGAACACCGCCGAGAACACGGACAAAAGGAGGGAAAAGATATTCTTCACAAGGAACAGGCTTGCCGACCTCTGGATGTTGTTGACCACCCGGCGTCCCTCCATTACCACAGAGGGCATACAGGAGAAATCCGACTCCAGCAGCACCACCTGGGCCGCCTGGGAGGCGGCCTCGCTGCCCGACGCCATGGCGATGCTGCAGTCCGCGTCCTTCAGAGCCAGGATATCGTTGACGCCGTCCCCTGTCATAGCCACTGTGTTTCCCTGGTCCTTCAGCACATTCACAAACTGCCGCTTCTGATTTGGAGTCACACGGCCGAAGACCGTGTACTTCTTCATGGCCGCCGCCACGTCCTGGTCCGTCTTCAGCGTGCCCGCGTCCACATAGTTCTCCGCCCCCGCAATGCCGGCCCGGGAGGCCACCTCGGACACTGTCACCGGGTTGTCACCGGAGATGACCTTGATGTCCACGCCCTGCTCCGCAAAGTAGGCGAAGGTCTCCGGCGCATTCTGCCGGATGGGGTTGGAGAGCATCACATAGCCCAGGGGCGTGACCTTCTCCGTAAGGGGCTTTCCGTCTATCTGTCCCGCATATTTTCCGAACACGAGAACACGGTAGCCTTTCTTTGTAAACTGCTCGATTTCCGCCTCATAGAGGACATAATCGTCCCGCAGGACCATCTCCGGCGCTCCCAGCACATAGGCGCCGTCCTTGTAGGTGACGCTGCTGTATTTCACTGCGGAGGAAAATGAGGTCAGGCTCACCGGCTTTTTCCCCGTATTCTCCTGGAAATACTCCTTCAGAGCTGCCATGGTGATGTTGTCCTCGCTCATGGCCGCCGCGAAATCCCCCAGCATTTTCTCCAGAGGCGGATACTCCTCCTCCTTCTCCCGGTAGTCCAGCGTGGGCTCCACCCGGTTTACCGTCATGGTGTTTTCCGTGATGGTTCCCGTCTTATCCACACAGAGCACGTTGACTCTGGCCAACGTCTCGATGCTCTTCATGTCGTGGAGCAGCACCTTCTGGCTGGCCAGGCGCATGGCGCTCACCGCCAGGGCCACGCTGGCCAGCAGATACAGTCCCTCAGGGATCATACCAATGACCGCCGCCACCATGGAGGTGACGCTCTGGGAAAAGCCCTCATGGTTGAAGAAAAAGCTCTGGGAAAAGAGGATCAGGCCGATGGGGATGATGATAATGCCCACCCACTTGACCAGCTTGTCCAGAGAGCGGATCATCTCCGACTGCTCCTGGTCGTCCATGGCCTTGGCCTCCATGGTCAGACGGGAGATGTAGGAGTCCTCCCCCACCTTGTCCAGCCGGGCCCGGCACTCCCCGGACACCACAAAGCTGCCGGACATGAGCTTATCCCCCTTTCGCTTGGTGATCTCGTCGGACTCGCCTGTCAGCAGGGACTCGTTGACCTGTATCTCCCCTGCGGATACCACTGCGTCCGCGCAGATCTGATTGCCCGCGCTGAAGATGACGATGTCATCCAGCACCAGCTCCTCGGAATTCACCTTTCTCACCTTTCCGTCCCGGACCACCCTGGCGTGGGGCGCGTTCAGCATGCTCATCTTCTCCAGCACATTCTTGGACCGCACCTCCTGGACAATGCCGATCAGGGTGTTGACAATGACCACCGGGAGGAAGGTCAGGTTCCGGAAGGAGCCCACCAGGCAGAGCAGCACGCCCAGCACGACAAAGATCAGGTTGAAGTAGGTAAATACATTTTCATGTATGATCTCCTTTGTCGTCTTGGCAGGCGGATCCACCGAGATGTTGGTCCACCCGTGCATCCGGTGCTCCTGCACCTTCTGGGAGCTAAGCCCCTCCGCCGGGTCCGGGTCATACCGGGTCGTGCGGATCCGCCGGTTTCTCCTCTCACTGTGTTCCTCTACTTTTTTCTTCACATTTTTTTGTCTTTTCTTCATGTATATTTACGTCTCCTCTATATCTATCCTATTATATACCTCTCCTCTTAAGATTTCTATAAAGGTTCTCTAAAAATTCTCTTAAGCCCGCAAAGCGCCGGGGCGGGAACCTTCCTCTTAAGGATGCCCCGCCCCGCTCTTTTGTATGCTGTCAGCTCAGATCCGGATCACGCGGCCCGGCCTGCGCTCTTTGGCTGCCGGCTTCTCCCCGGCCGCATAGCCCAGCGCGCAGTGTCCGACGCCGGCATAGTTTTCTCCAAGCCCCCATTTTTCCAGGAGCCTTTTCCCCTCCTCGCTCTCAAACTCTTCCTTCGCCCTGTGGATCCAGCAGGAGCCAAGTCCCACCGCCTGGGCCGCATTCATCAGGTTGCCCATGGCCAGGCTTCCGTCCTCCACATAGGTGGGGCGCCCTGTGTCCGCCAGCACCACCACGATGGTGGGCGCTCCGTAGAAGGGATCTGTATCCGGATCCCCCATAATGGAAGCGTTCATTTTCCGGAGCTGTTCTCTCGTCTCCGGATCCTGCACGGCCACAAAGACAACCGGCTGCTGCCCCATACCGCTGGGCGCCCAGAGGCCGGCCTCCAGGATCCGCTCAAGCTCCTCGTCCCTGATCTGCTCCGCCTTATAGGCCCGGACGCTCCTTCTCTCCTTTAAATCCTTCAGTGTCTCTTTCATGTCCTTGTTCCTCCTTTGCTGCTTGTCTTTTCATTCGTTACCACATCAGCCCAGGGCCACGTCCAGGATCATCATGAGGATAAATCCCACCGCGAAGCCCATCGTGCCAATATTGCTGTGCTCTCCCTCGTTGGCCTCCGGTATGAGCTCCTCCACCACCACGTACAGCATAGCTCCCGCCGCAAAGGCCAGGAGAAAGGGAAGCACCGGGGTGAGAAGCTCCGAGAGCAGGATAGTGACAAGAGCCGCGGCCGGCTCCACGATGCCGGACAGGGTTCCATACAGGAAGGTCCTGCCCCTGGTAGCCCCGCCCTCACTTCTAAGGGGCATGGAAATGATGGCGCCCTCCGGGAAATTCTGGATGGCAATACCGATGGAAAGGGCAAAGGCCCCCATGAGGGAGATCTGGGCGTTGTCCGCCAGAAGCCCGGCAAACACTACGCCCACTGCCATTCCCTCCGGTATATTGTGGAGGGTCACTGCCATGACCAGCATGGTAGAGCGGCGCCAGCTGCTTTTTGGCCCCTCCGGCTCCCTGTGGTCCATGTGCTGGTGGGGCACCCTCTTATCCAGCAGAAGCAGAAAGAGCATACCCACTGCCACTCCCGCCGCCGCGGGGATAAATGCCAGCTTTCCCATATCCGCGGACATGTCCATGGCCGGGATGAGAAGGGACCACACGGAGGCCGCCACCATGACGCCGGAGGCGAACCCCAAAAGCACCTTCTGGACAAGGGGCGGCATACTCTCTCTCCGCATCAGAAAAACGCAGGCCGCGCCCAGTGTGGTGCCAAAAAACGGTATCAGAATACCGATCAGTACATTACTCATATACTCCTCCTCATATCCGTCTAGTTAAAATAGACCATCTCGTCCTGGGGAGCCTGTGCCTCCTCCACATATTCCGCCCTGATCACCGGGCCCTTCCGCCCGTAGGCGCGGGTATACTCATAGCCTACCGTCCCCCGCACCTTCACCCACTGTCCGGGCGTCAGCTTGGGGGCGTAAGGACTGCGGCATATATATCCCAGGAAGGTGGTGTCGTCGGCGCAGCAGGTCATCGCCATCCGGCCCGCCACGAACTCCTTGGCCGGAAATCCTCTCGGCTTGAGTACCTTCGCCTTGTACTCCACTGTCTTCTTTAAGTATCTCTCGGGATGATCCATCATGTCCACGTACCAGATACCGTAGTCCATGTCATCGATCTGCACCACCGGAGCGTCCAGGTCATAGGGCATGGCGTCCTCAAAGATGTTGTCGATCTCCCCGTCCTCCCCCTCGAAAATGATCTGGGCGCTCTGGTTGACCACCTTCACATTCCGCCGGTAGGAGGCGAGAGGCATATCCTTTGTGCAGCGGTTGAACATGACAAGCTCCGCATTTCTCACCATATCCATAAAGAGGGGCTTCATGTTGGCGATGTAGGTCCCAAAGGTGGTGGCATCCACTGTCACCAGCTTCTGCACAAGCCCCCACCCGGAGGGCACGTCCATGGCCTCGATCCTGCTCACCGGGTACATGCCGTTGCACTCGATGATGACCCGCTCCGGATGATACTTCCGGTCCGCCTCCTGGAGCCACTCCAGGGTCATCTCCTCCGGGTCATCCACAGTAAGGAGGGTGGTGTTAGTCCGCTTCAGAAGCGCCTCGCCGTACTCCTCCTCCCCCTCCTCGCAGAGGATCAGCAGGGTATTCCCGTCGATCTCAAAATATTCCTGGCTCAAGGTGTACCGCAGGAAGCTGGTCTTCCCGCTCTCCAGGAAGCCCGCCATTAGGTACACCACCACTCTGGCATTGTCTACCATCTGCATAAGCTTTCGTCACCTGCCCTTTCTATTCTGCCGCGCCCGCAAAAAGTTCCTTCAGGGCGTCCTCTTTCAGCTTGGATCCGATCACGCAGATGCGTCCTGTGTAGTCCGGCTGTCCCTCCCGGAGCTCCACTTCCCCGGGCACCATGTCAAAGTAGATCCACGTTCCCTTGTCGCCTTCCACCATTCCCTTGGCCCGGAGCACCATGCCGTAGGTGTCCGCGTCGCCGAGGGCATCCAGGCGCACCTTCAGATCCTGGGCGCTGTACTTTTTCACCGTCTCCAGGCCCCAGCTTCCAAACACCTCATCCGCATGGTGATGGTGGTGGCCGTGATGATCGTGGTCATGCCCGTGATGGTGGTCGTGGCCGCACCCATCGTGGTCATGCTCGTGATGGTGGCCGTGATCATGCTCCTCATGGTCGTGATGGTGGTCGTGATCATGGTCATGGTGATGCTCTTCGCCGAGCCCGTGATGGCCGCCGCACACGTCGCATCTCGTCTCCTCCATCAGCTCCTCCTCCAGAGAGGGAGCGTGCTGCTCCATGATCTCAAAGAGCTTGGCCCCGTCGATCTGGTCCTCCGGGGTGGTGATAATGGGGGCGTCCGGGTTGAGGGCGCGGATCTGTGCCACTGCCTGCTCCACCTTGTCATCGTCCGCAATGTCGGTACGGCTCAGGATAATGGCTCCCGCCGACTCCACCTGGTTCTTGTAAAATTCTCCGAAATTTTTTAGATACATCTTGCACTTCTTCACATCCACCACTGTGGTCGCGCTGTTCAGCGCCACATCCGCATCTGTCTTCACACTCTCCACCGCCTTTTTTACATCAGAGAGCTTGCCCACGCCGGAGGGCTCGATGAGAATTCTGTCCGGATGGTAGGTCTCGATGACTTCCTTTAAGGAAGCGCCGAAGTCACCCACGAGAGAGCAGCAGATGCAGCCGGAATTCATCTCCCGTATCTCGATGCCCGCCTCCTTGAGGAAGCCTCCGTCAATGCCGATCTCGCCGAACTCGTTTTCAATCAGGACCACCTGCTCTCCCTTGAAGGCCTCCCGGAGAAGCTTCTGGATAAGTGTGGTCTTCCCGGCTCCCAGAAAGCCGGAGATAATATCTATTTTTGTCATTTTATCCACTCCTGTTCTTTCTTATTTATTTTTCCGGACATTTGCGCATCATATCTGCGCACATCCAAAACTATTTTGTCACAGCCCGGCACAAATTTCAAGGAGGCAGAATAATCTTTCTTCTATGCCTTGCAGAAACTGTCCATCCATTTTATAATAGCCTTGTAATTGTAAAACACATTACAATCAACTATATCAGGAGGAAAAAATTATGCAGAAATATGTATGCGAACCTTGCGGCTATGTGTATGATCCGGAAATCGGCGATCCTGACAACGGCATCGCACCGGGTACAGCATTTGAAGATCTCCCGGAGGATTGGGTATGCCCCATCTGCGGAGTGGGCAAAGACATGTTTGTTGTGGAGGGCTAATCTCCGCCGCGCAGTCTGGCCTGAAAATCATCAGAATATTTCAGTTGGAGCTCTGCTGACGCAGGGCTCCTTTTACTTGACATTCCGCCCGGAAATTGGTACTATTTTCAAGATACCCTGATAATCGTTTTCATTTTTATATAAAAAGGAAGATCTGATCATGGAATTACTGGAACACATTTTCTTACACACAGCCGAGGACAGCGTCCGCATGCTGCCCTTCCTGTTTGCCGCCTTCCTGCTCCTGGAGGGTCTGGAGCACTATTCCAGCGCCTGGATCCGCCGGACGCTGACAAAGATCGAGAAGGCAGGCCCTGTAGTGGGCGCCCTCTTTGGCTGTATCCCCCAGTGCGGCTTCTCGGTCATGGCCGCCAACCTCTACTCCGGAGGCGTCATCTCCATGGGCACGCTGCTGTCCGTCTTTCTGGCCACCTCCGACGAGGCTGTGCTGATCCTCATCGGCCACCCGGGAAACGGGGGTGCTATTGCCGCTCTCCTGGCAGTTAAAATCATCATTGCCATCGCAGCCGGATACCTGGCGGACCTGTTCTTCGCCAAATTTATCTCCACTAAAAAGGAAATCGAGGATCTGTGCCACCACTGCGGCTGCCACGACCACCACGGCATCCTGCGCCCGGCCCTGAACCACACGGTCCGTCTGTTCGGCTATATTTTTATCTGCACCTTTGTCCTGAACGCCGTGATCGAGGGAGCCGGCCTTGAGTCAGTGTCCACCTTCCTATTAAATGGAAGCATCTTCCAGCCCTTTCTGGCGGCCCTTCTCGGGTTCATCCCCAACTGCGCCGCCTCCGTGCTGTTGACTGAGCTCTATCTCGGCAAAGCCCTCTCCTTCGCCTCCGTCATCGCCGGCCTGTGCACCAACGCGGGCGTCGGGCTGATCGTCCTTTTCAAGGTCAATCCGGACAAGCTGGAGTGCGTCAAATTCACCGGCCTTCTGTACGCCTGCGCGGTGATCGCCGGCATAATCCTGCACCTGGCCGGGTTTTAGCCCGGTTTTAGAGTGAAAAGAACGAGCGAAAAGAACATTTGTACAGCCCTGCATAGAAAAAAGCGATGAGACCGGCGTGACCTGCATCGCTTTTTTGATAACTTAGAACTGACCCGGAAGATTATCTCTCCTGGTCGTATTTTACAAATGCGTCTACTTTCGGCTGAGAAGAGCATCCTGGAACGAATTCGTTTCCGAGGAAGGCGTCCACTAACAGCTCACGCACCTTGTTTCCCGTTGTAAACGCACCCATACATGCGATGTTGGCGTCATTGCTCAGGCGCGCTCTCTGCGCGGAGTATACATCGGATACAAGAGCTGCATAGGCGCCCTTTACTTTGTTGGCTGCAATAGATACGCCGATACCTGTGCCGCAGATCAGGATACCCCTGTCATACTCCTTGGAAGCCACAGCCTCGCCGACCTTAATGGCAACGTTGGCGTAGATAGGATCATCGCTTCCAAAATCTGTTACTTCCCCGTATCCTTTTGCCTCAATGTACTTGATGATCTCTTCTTTTGCTTCCTGGGCATTGGGATCACATCCAATTGCAATTTTCATTTTTTCTTCCTCCTTATAGTTATTTCTGTTTCGTTTTCTTCATTTTATCATTTCGTTATACTTTTGTCCACTTTCGTTTTGTTTCGTTTTTACTTTTTTACTTTATTCGTCTCTCTTTTCTATGTCCATGATCATATCGACCCTTCTCTGGTGCCTTCCGCCTTCAAATTCCGCGTTCAGCCACTCCTCTATGATCATCTTTGCCAGCTCAATTCCCACTACTCTTGCACCGAACGCAAGGATGTTCGTGTTGTTGTGCTGTCTGGACAAACGGGCTGAATACGGCTCACTGCAGACTACCGCCCGAACGCCTTTCACTTTATTGGCCGCCAGGGAAATGCCTACGCCGGTACCGCAGATCAATATACCCAGATCCACTTCCTTCGCAACAACAGCGCGCCCGACTTTCTCCCCATACACCGGATAGTCACAGCTCTCTGTGGAATCTGTTCCATAATTGATCACTTCATAGCCCAGATCCTGCAGAAATTTCATGACTTCCTTTTTCATCTCCACCGCTGAGTGGTCGTTTCCTATTCCTATTCTCATACATCTGGTCTCCTTCTTTACTCAAAATTCATTTCTGGATATATTATAATCTTTTCATTTTTGAAAGGCAATGTCTATTAGGAATATTCGCCTCCCAGCAGTTTTGTTTTGCACATTTTCCTGTTTCGTACTATAATGGGTAGGATCCTTAAGGACTACATACTATTTCTATTTTTTATGAGGAGTACCGTATATGATAAAATTGATCGCCAGCGACCTGGATGGGACGCTGCTCCAGAACGGAGCCCAGGAACTGGACCCCATTATATTTGACCAGATCCGCACACTGAAGGAAAATGGTATCCACTTTGCAGCGGCCAGTGGACGCCAGTATCCAAATCTGCGGAGACTGTTTGCCCCCGTGCAGGACGATATTTCCTATATAGCCGAAAACGGCTCTCTCTGCGTGCATGACGGGAAAGTGCTTTCCAGAGGGCTGATCCCACGGGATTTGGGCAACCGCATCGTTGATGCCATCCACCAATGCAGCGGATGCGAATGTATCATTTCGGGGGAAAAAGTGTGCTACAGCGACTCTGTAAACGAAGAGTTCAGATACCATATGCTGCATGTCATGAAAAATGACATGAAATTTGTGGACAGTATTGACGAGATTCAGGAACCTTACCTGAAGATAGCAGTCTGCAATTTCAACGGCACAAAAGACTGTCTGGCCTATTTTCAGAAATTGTTTTCCAGCGAGATCAAAGTCGTCACCTCAGGCAACATATGGGTAGACTTCATTGCCCCTGACGCCAACAAAGGGACTGCCCTTCACACCCTTCTGGATTATCTGCACATCCTTCCGGAAGAATGTGTTGCCTTTGGCGACCAGTACAATGATGTAGAAATGCTGCAGCTTGCAGGGATCAGTTATGCCATGTCAAGCGCAGCTCCCGGCATCTCCTTCTACTCCACCTATGTCACAGATTCCGTTTCCGATGTGCTTGACGATATAATCTCCTCCACCAGCATTTAACTCTCATAAAAGACCGGGCAGAACTTTTGTCTGCCCGGTCTTTCTATAATCCGTCCATTATCCTTTCACTTATACCAGTTTCCTGACAGCCTCCTGCTCAACGGAAAGCCCTGCCTTAAATCTTTCGATAAAGGCCTCGAAGCCAGCCACATCACCGGCGTCAGGATCCATCTTTACGCCTTCCTCTCCGCCGAACACTCTGCTGTCCAGATAGGACTCCAACGCCTCTCCTTCCTCTTTGCGCAGAGCATAAGAAGCCAGAAGCGCGATCCCCCATGCGCCGCCCTCGCCGGCAGTCTCCATGACAGAGACAGGTGCCTGCATAGCTGCGGCCATGATCCGCTGGCCCACTCCGGGAGTCTTGAACAGACCTCCGTGTCCAAGTATCTTGTCAATCTGGATCTTCTCCTCTTTCACCAGGATATCCATGCCGATCTTCAGCGTTCCGAGGGCCGCATAGAGATGAGTTCGCATAAAGTTCGCCAGGTTGAAACAGCTGTCCGGCGTGCGCACAAACAGGGGTCTTCCCTCATCTACGGGGACAATACTCTCTCCTGAATAAAATCCGTAGGACAGAAGTCCTCCGCAGTCCGCATCACCCTCGAGAGCCTTGTTATACAGTGCGGAGAATATCTCATCCATATCAGCCTTTACTCCCATGGCCTCCCCGTATTCTCTAAAGAGGGACACCCATGCATTCAGATCCGAAGTGCAGTTGTTGGCGTGGGCCATAGCCACAAGACTTCCGGTAGGTGTTGTCACCATATCGATTTCCCTGTGTACTTTGGAGAGCTCTTTTTCCAGAACGATCATGGCGAATACAGAAGTTCCGGCTGACACATTTCCCGTGCGCACTGCCACACTGTTAGTTGCAGCCATTCCGGTTCCCGCGTCGCCCTCGGGCGGGCATACGACAGCTCCCGCCTGCAGCACTCCTGATGGATCCAGAAGGGCGGCCCCCTCCTCCGTCATCGTCCCTGCATCTTCTCCTGCCAGCAGCACTTCCGGCATGATCTGGCGCAGTTTCCATGGATAGCCTCTCTCTGCCACAAGCTGGTCAAACTGGCCGATCATCCGCTCATCAAAGTCTTTCGTCCGGATATCGATGGGGAACATGCCCGAAGCGTCGCCTATGCCCAGCACCTTCCTGCCTGTCATGCGCCAGTGTATATAGCCGGCCAGAGTCGTAAAGTAAGCCACGTCTTTTACGTGCTCCTCTTTGTTCAGGATTGCCTGATATAAGTGGGCGATACTCCACCTTTCCGGGATATTATACTGAAACAGCTCTGTCAGTTCTTCCGCCGCCTGGCCTGTGATCGTATTTCTCCATGTCCGGAAGGGAACAAGGAGTCTGTCCTCCTTGTCAAAAGCCATGTATCCGTGCATCATGGCGCTGAAACCAATAGCCGCGATCTTTTTGACCTCTGTCCCGTAGGTCTCCTTTACATTCTTCACCATATCCTGATAGCTCCCCTGGAGTCCCTGCCAGATATCATCCAGGGTATAAGTCCAGATATGGCCGTCCAGCCTGTTCTCCCATGCATAGCTTCCGGAAGCGACAGGGATATGATCTTTATCGATCATGACTGTCTTGATCCTGGTAGATCCAAGCTCAATGCCGACAACAGCCTGCCCTTCCTCTATCATCTGTTTTACCTTTTCTGTGTTTGCGTTCATCTTCTCCTCCTTTTGCTGCTATGTCCGTTCTTCCTTCTGAGGACCGCCTCCTCTATATTGCCGGTGATGACATACAGGATACTTTCCTCATCAGGGTACACTTAATCTTCAGCCTTCTGGCCGTAGTACGCGTTTGCCCCGTGTTTCCGATAGTAGTGTTTGTCCTGCAGCGCCTGCGGAGCCGGCTCATTTCCAGGATTGATCATCTCGCACCGGGCCGCCATCTTGGCCACCTCTTCCAGCACCACCGCATTGTGTACCGCCTCATGAGCATCCTTCCCCCATGTAAACGGTCCGTGATTCTTGCAGAGTACCGCAGGAACAGCATTGTAATCCTTCTGCCGGATCTCAAATTCGTCTGCGATGAGAACGCCTGTATTTTTCTCATAGGCCTCCTCAATCTCCTCCTTCGTCAGATTGCGCACGCAGGGAACTTCCCCGTAGATGTAATCCGCATGGGTGGTACCATAACAGGGAATATCGCGCCCTGCCTGGGCCCAGCTTGTGGCCCATGGTGAGTGGGTGTGTACAATCCCTCCGATGTCCTTAAAACGGTTGTACAGAACTACATGGGTAGGCGTGTCAGAAGAGGGATTGTATCTTCCCTCTACCTTATTTCCCTCCAGATCCACGACTACCATATCATTCGGTGTCAGCTTGTCGTAGTCCACGCCGCTCGGCTTGATAACAAAGAGACCTTTTTCACGGTCAATGCCGCTCACATTTCCCCATGTAAATGTCACCAAATTGTACTTCGGGAGCAGCATATTTGCCTCATACACTTCTTTTTTCAGCTCTTCCAACATCTTTTTCTCCACCTTCCTCGTTTTTACTTTCTGTATACCAGCGCATTCCATTTCAACTCATTCTGGAACTGACGGATCGTTGTATCCTTGTCAATATACACCGCTTCTGTTCCCATGCAGGCTGCCCAGTCGCCCATCTGCTCCGCAGTCAGATCGTAGGAGAAGGCCGTGTGGTGGGCTCCTCCTGCAAGGATCCAGGCCTCAGCTCCGGTCTGCAGGTTCGGCTCCGGTGTCCAGAACGCCGTCGCCACCGGGAGTTTAGGCATGGGCTTCTCCGTCTTTTTGCAGTTTACGTCATTGATGATCAGACGGAAACGATCCCCCAGATCAATCAGCGATGTAGCGATGGCAGGTCCTGTCTTGGACGTAAATACAAGTCGGGCAGGATCCTCCCTGTCTCCCATAGAGAGGGGCTGACACTTGATAGCTATGGAGCCGTCCGCGATCGTAGGACACACTTCCAGCATATGCGCTTCCAGGATCCCCTCTTTCCCGGGGACAAGGTTGTAAGTGTAGTCCTCCATAAAGGAAGTGCCTTTGGCATCCGTCATCCCCTGGGTCATGATCTTCATAACGCGGACCATAGCCGCTGTCTTCCAGTCGCCCTCAGCGCCAAAACCGTAACCTTTCTCCATCAGGCGCTGGATGGCCAGTCCCGGAAGCTGCTTCAGGGATCCCAGATCTCCAAAATGTGTCACGATAGCCTGGTAATTTTTTTCCTGGAGAAATCGCTCAAATCCGATCTCAATGCCCGCCTGCACTGCTACATGCTCACGGAATTCTTTCTCATCCCTTCCCTCCAGGAGTATATCATATTTATCGTAATATTCTTCCACTAATGTGTCAATATCCCCTTTTGGCACTTCCTCAACAGCCTCTGCGATCTCATTGACGGGATAGGTATCCACTTCCCAGCCAAACCGGATCTGGGCTTCCACCTTATCTCCTTCTGTCACAGCTACGTTGCGCATATTATCCGCAATGCGCATGACACGCACGTGGCTGCTCTCGATCACGCCGACAGCGGTCTGCATCCAGGAGCCGATCCTTTTCTGGACCGCCTCATCTTCCCAGTATCCCATGACCACTTTGCGCTCCATCCCAAGCCGGGTGAAAATATGTCCGTATTCCCTGTCTCCGTGGGCTGCCTGGTTTTCATTCATAAAATCCATGTCAATAGTGTCATAGGGGATTTCCCGGTTAAACTGAGTGTGGAAGTGGAGCAGCGGTTTCCTGAATTCCTGGAGTCCCAGTATCCAGGATTTTGCAGGAGAGAAGGTGTGCATCCAGGTGATCACTCCCGCACAGGTGTCGTCCATGTTGGCTTCGTTGAACGTCTTCCGGATCAGCTCATTGGTGATGAGTGTCGGTTTCCACACAAGTTCGTAAGGGAGATTGCCCGATGCGTTCAGCACCTCCACCATTTTCCGGGAATGCTCAGCTACATGAGCCAGGCATTCATCTCCGTATAAATCCTGGGATCCCGTACAAAACCAAAATTTATACTGTTTCTGTTCCATAACAAATCCTCCTTTTTGCTGTATTTATGTTTATAACTATGCCGCATATTTCTCCGGCTGTATCTGCAACTTATTTTTGTTTTCTTTACAGGAAATTTTCGTTGTCTGTAAAAATATTGCAGCTACAGGTTATCCCATAGCCGCAACATTTAAAATCCATATGATATCCTGCCTATTTTTTCTTTTTGATATTTCCAAGGACCGCCTGCAGGATGATGAAGAAGCACAGCAGTGCAGAGAGCACGATGCGGACCCACCAGCTTGACAGTGTTCCCTGTGTCGTGATCAGGGACTGGATCGTACCCTTGATCAGCACTCCGAACAGTGTTCCGAAGGGCACGCCCACACCTCCGCTGAGCAGTGTACCTCCGATAACGGCCGAGGAAATGGCATCCATCTCAAGACCTTTCGCCTGCTCCACGAAGCCGGCACAGCTGTTCAGGCAGAACAGAAAGCCGCCAAGACCTGCCAGAAAACCGTCCAGGATATAGGCTTTGAACTTCGTCTTCTTTACATTCAGTCCCATCATCAGAGCGCTCTGGGAATTTCCTCCAATGGCGTATACGGAGCGTCCAAACTTGGAATACTTCATCACAAGGATGATGATGATCAGTACGAGGATTGCGATCACGACCGTCGGATAGATATAGGCCGGAATAAATTTTCCCCGTTTACTGTGGGATCCAATAGGAAGGTTGATCTTAAAGTTTGCCCAGGCCAGGAACAGCTCGTTCTTGATGGAGATCATTTCCGTGCTGATCACAGCAGTCATGCCGCGCCCAAAGAACATACCGGCCAGAGTGACGATAAATGGCTGGATCTCCAGATAGGACACAAGAAATCCCTGGATCACGCCGTAGGCAAGTCCAATAGCAAGCGCCGAAACCACTGCCACATAGGCACTCATGCCCATATTTTCCATCTCATACGCGGAAACCATGCAGACAAGAGCTGTCACAGATCCCACGGAAATGTCGATTCCTCCTGTGATCATGACAATGGTCTGTCCGAGGGCGATGACAAGAAGGCCCGCATTGGACACGAAAAGATTAAAAAACATCTGCGGTTTCGCAAAACCTTTATCCGAGAACACCACCATACCGGCCGCATACATGACAACAAAAAGCGCTATCGTGATGATAAGAAGGAAGCCAGTTGCACTGATCTTCTTTTTAGGCATAGCATTGATTTTCTTCTTTCCCATTACTGGTTACCTCCTTCCGCAGCAGGCGCTGCCGCCTGTCTTTTTGCTTTTCTGGTGGCAAGGAGCTTCTGGAATACAGGGCTCTGAAGAACGACAATGATGACAACGACGATAGCTTTGTACACCGGAAGCTGGTCGGAAGACACGTTCATTCCGTAAAGTACGGTTGTCAGCGCCTGGATCGTATAGGCCCCGATCACAGATCCCATCAGGCTGAACTTACCGCCGCCAAGGACATTGCCGCCGAGGGCAACTGCCAGGATGGCGTCCATCTCCAGGTTCAGTCCGATATTGTTTGCATCCGCCGAATAGATACGGCTGGAGGCCACAAAACCGGCAACACCTGCCAGGATGCCGCAAATGACATATGTCAGAAATTTGATCATAGTGGAGTTAAGTCCCACCAGTCTGGATGCCGTTCCATTGATTCCGACGCTCTCGATATAAAGTCCCAGAGCCGTCTTCTTCAGGATCAGATAAGTGATGATGACTACGACCACCGCTATGATCACCGGCGTGGGAATGGGAAATTTCCCGATATAACTTCCAAAGATCTGGTAAGAGTCCACGCGGATGTATGTGATCTGTCCGTTTGTGATAAGCTGCGCAATACCGCGTCCTGCTGTGTACAGGATCAGGGTGGCGACCATGGGCTGAATGTTCAGCTTCGCTACCAGGAAACCGTTAAAGGCGCCGCACAGAGCAGATGCTGCGATAGCCGCAAGGAATGCCAGGATGATGGGGGCGGCAAGTGAATTAACGGAGACCTCCCCTCCGGAGAGGATCTGGCAGCACACAGCCGCGGCCACCGCCATAACGGCTCCCACACTGATGTCCTGTCCACCGGAAGCAGCTGTGACAAGGGTCATGCCCACAGCCAGGATCACCAGCTCAGATGCCCTGTTGATCACGTCCACCGGATACCCGTAGGGCACTCCGTTCTGGAAAGTTATGCTCAAAAAGCCGGGTATGGTGATCGTCGCCACGATGATGATGACCAGCAGGCAAACGATCGGCATGAACAGCCGCATGGATGTCAGTTTTTTCAGTCCGGATTTCTGATTACTCATCTTCTCCACCTCCTGCAATCGCTTTCATAATGCCTTCCTGTGACAGCTCGTCACCGGAGAGCTCTCCCACCTTTTTCCCGTCGCGCAGGATCGCCATACGCGAACATGTGCGGAGCATCTCCTCTACCTCGGAAGAGATAAATGTCACTGCCATGCCCTGATCGGCAAGATCAAGCACCAGTTTCTGGATCTCTGTCTTTGTACCGATATCAATACCTCTCGTAGGCTCATCCAGGATCAGATAGTCCGGATCCGTCAGAAGCCAGCGCCCGATGATCACCTTCTGCTGGTTACCGCCTGAAAGGCTCTTGATAGGAGTCTCGCGGCTTGCCGTCTTGATCTGGAGCATATCGATATATTTGTCAGCTGCCTCCTCCATCTCTTTTCGGCTCATGGGGCGGAACATGCCTCTCTTGGCCTGAAGGGCGATGATGATGTTCTCCCTCACGGACAGGTCCGCGATGATACCGTCCTTCTTTCTGTCCTCCGGCAAATAGGCCATGCCAAGCTTCATGGCATCTATAGGGGCTTTTATCTTAACCTCTTTTCCCTTAACTTTCAGTGTACCGCTGTCCGCCTTGTCAGCGCCGTAGATCGTGCGCACCAGCTCGGAACGCCCGGATCCCAGCAGACCGGAAAGGCCTACAACCTCGCCTTTGTTGACTGTAAAGTCAAACGGCTTGATCGTTCCCTGATGTCCCAGTCCTTTCGCCTCCACTACGGGCACAAACTCCTTGAGTCCCTCATGTGCGCTCTTGATATCCGCAAGATCATCAAAATCCTTGCCCATCATCTTTGCCACGAGCTGAACTCTCGGAAGTTCTTTCACTTTATACTCTCCCACCAGTTCACCGTTCCGCAGCACAGTGATACGGTCGCACACCTCGTACACCTGCTCCAGGAAATGGGTAACAAAAATGATTCCCACCCCCTGGTCCTTCAGCCGGTTCATGAGTGTAAACAGCTTTGCCACCTCATCATCGTCCAGAGAAGATGTTGGCTCGTCGAGGATCAGGACCTTACACTGCATATCCACTGCACGGGCAATGGCGATCATCTGCTGTCTGGCCAGAGATACATCTTCCAGCTTGTCTGTCGCGTTGGCATCGATCTTCAGATCCCGGAGCAGCTCTGCGGACTTCCTGTTCATAGTCTTCCAGTCGATAAAGCCTGCCTTTCTCGGTTCCCTGCCGATGAAAAGGTTCTCTGCCACCGTCAGATTCGGGCAAAGATTGACTTCCTGGTACACAGTGCTGATCCCGTTTTTCTGCGCATCCTGAGGGGACTTATTAACGATTTTCTGTCCGTCCATAGTGATCTCACCTGTCTGGAGCTCATATACGCCCGTCAGGACTTTTATGAGTGTGGATTTGCCCGCTCCATTTTCACCCATAAGGGCATGGATCTCACCTTTGCGCAGTGTGAAATCAACATGCTGCAGTGCTTTTACGCCAGGAAATGTCTTGGATATATCCCTCATACTTAATACAACATTTTCTTCCATATAGCTCTCACCTGCTTTCTCTTATTCCACCTTACTCGATCTGTTTCCATTTTTTCATGAAGAAAGCGTAGCAGCATACCCGGAGTACCCCGTTTATTCCACTACGCCCCTTCTTTTTAGAATACAGCGCTATACCCGCTGCCTTTCTTTTTTAGTATGCACGTCCGTCGATGATTTCCTGTGTGATCACTGTAACTGCATAGTCGCCTTCCTCGTCCAGGCTGTTTGTAGCTGTAACGCTTGCTACTGTGTCGTCGTATGCGAAGATTTCCTCATCAACATAGTTCAGCTTCTCAACTTCCTCTCCTGCCTCAAGAGCTTTGATCAGCTCCTCTGCGCGAGGTCCGTGAAGCGGATTGCACTCAACGTCGCAGACGATCTTGCCTTCCAGAGTATCGGTAAGGCCTGCATTTGTTGTATCGAAGGAGAGTACAAGGATCTCACCGTTTGCGATATCAGTTCCGACTGTCTTGCCTGCTGCCTCGATAGCGTCGATTGCGCCGAATGCCTCGTTGTCATTCTCGCAGTATACTACGTTGATGTTGTCGTACTGTTTCAGCATGGACTCCATAACTTCCTGTCCCTTGGCCTGTGTGAACTCGCCGCACTGCTGAGCTACAAGGTTCCATCCATACTTCTCAACGCCTTCCTCAAGGCCCTGTGTACGTCCGATCTGAGCTGTGGATCCCATTGTTCCCTGGATGTGAGCAATGTTCAGTTCGCTTGCATCCCATCCCTTTGCTGTAGCGTAAGCGTTCAGCCACTCAGCTGCCTTGCGTCCCTCCAGCAGGGAGTCTGTTCCGATCCATGTTGTGTACAGATCGTCATTGGATACATCTACCATACGGTCAACGATAATGACCGGGATATCTGCATCGTATGCTTCCTGGAGAACTGTGTCCCATCCGGACTCTGTAACAGGTGCCAGAAGTATGTAGTCAACTTCCTGCTGGATGAAGTTACGGATGGCTGTGATCTGGTTCTCCTGCTTCTGCTGTGCATCATCGAAGATCAGCTCATAACCGTTCTCCTCTGTAAATGTCTCCTGCATGGACTCTGTGTTGGCAGTACGCCAGTCAGACTCAGCACCTACCTGGGAGAAGCCGACTGTGATCACATCACCGCTGCCGCTGTCCTCGCCACTGTCTGAGGATGACCCTCCGTCACTGCTGCTTCCGCATCCTGCAACCATAGCCGCTGTCATGGCAACGCACAGAAGAATGCTCACTACACGCTTTTTCATACTTTTGTTCCTCCTTTTTTCTCGCGGGGTTTTGTCCGTCCCCTTAATTTGTATGTATATCATATCAGTAAAAAAGAAAGAAGAATACAGAATATCCTCCTTACTTTGTATTTTTTCTTATGAAATTATGAACTTTGTATGAACAATTGTATGTTTTTTTACGATTTTTGTTCAGATTTTTTTGCCGGTATGATCACCACCGCCTCTGTGCCCTTATTTTCTTCACTCTCAAAGAAAATACCGTACTCTTCCCCGTAGTACCGGTGGATCCTCTGATTCACATTTCCCAGACCGAAACTTTGTTTTCCGCCATCCTCGCAGCCGGCGATATATCTGCGCAGCTGCGCCAGCTCCCGTTCCGTCATTCCCTTTCCATTGTCTATGACCTTCAAAAGGATCTTGTTTCCTTCCATCTTCCCTCTGATCAGGATCGTTCCGCCGCCCCTCTTCTTCTTGATGCCGTGATAGAGGGCATTCTCCACAAGAGGCTGCAGCGTCAGCTTAGGCACAATATAATCCAGTATCTCCTCATCCATCTCTATCCGGTAATCCATGATATCCTGGTACCGGAACTGCTGGATCTGCAGATAGCTCTCCACGTGCCTCTTCTCCTCTTCCAGTGTGATATAGTCCTTCCCCTTGCTCAGCGTAGTCCGGAAAAACTCAGAAAGGTAGCTGGTCATCTTGACCACCTCCTCGTCTCTTCCGGCCTCTGCCAGCCACACGATGGTGTCCAGCGTGTTATAAAGGAAATGGGGATTGATCTGGGCCTGAAGCAGCTTGGACTCCATGATCCTTATGTTTTCCTGCTCCTCCTTGATCCGCTCCACCAGGCGCCCGATCTCCACGGTCATATCGTTGAAATTGTCCGCCAGCATCGCTATCTCGTCCCTGCTTTCCACATCGCTTCTGACCGTAAAATCACCCTTAGCCACAAGTTTTGATGCCTCGCACAGCTTTCTTACCGGCTGCACGACCCCCCTCTGTGTAACGTTGGAGATAACCGTGGTGAGGACAGCTACCACTGCCACGATCAGGATACTGCTCCGAAGCGTCTGATTGGTATTTCTCATCATCTCTTCTTTTATAGCAGTAAAGCTGGCATTCTCGTCATTGATATAATTCTGGATGTTCTCCTGGATCAGATCGGTCAGGTTCCTGACGTCGTCCAGCAGCTCCTCATTTTCATCATAATGGCCGCCCGCTCTCATATTATCCTCAATTTCCTCTATGATCTTTTCCAGAGAATTCAGCGTGTTGTCTATCCTCCTGGGAAGATACTGATTACTGTTCACCGTGGCAATATCCGACATCTCTGCGCACGCTGCCCGCATCTCCTCTATATAATCATAGGGATAGACAAGTTCCACTCCCCCCACAGAATAGATGCCCTCTCTCAGCTCACTGATGGGTTTATCCCAGATGATCGCATAATAGATACTGTAATCCATCCGCTCCTTGAACTCTGTCACATATCTGCTGGCATAATTCACGCTGGTCGCCACCTGGTCAAATGCCCGTACGGTAGCATACTGAGTGTACAGAAGAAATCCGATGAGCGCAGTCAGCGGCAGAAAACAGGACAGAGCGATCAGAAAGATCCTGGAACGCAGAGAGAAGCCTCCTACCTTTTTTTTCTTACCTTCGGCCATCCTACAGTTCTCCTTTTCTTGCCCGGTATTCTTTTGGCGAGCATCCCTGTGTCTTTTTGAAAATAAAACTGAAATAGTGGGAGTCCTTGTAACCCACGTCAAAACCTATCTCCGACGTCTTTTTATTGGAACACATGAGCAGCTCTTTCGCCTTATCCATCCGTATATCTGTCAGATACTCCACAAATGTTCTTCCTGTCTCCTGACTGAATATGGAACTGAAGTAACTGGAACTCATGCCCACACTTGACGCCACGCTGCCTAGGGAGATCTCATCTGACATGTAATGGCTGCGCATGTAGCTCTCCGCGGCTTCGATAATATCTTTGTACCTGTTTCCCGATGTCTCGTCCCTGAGCTTCAGTATGCCGCTGATCAGCTTGTCGATGTAAGAGAGCATCTCTTCGACAGAATGTATATGGCCGGAAGCCTCCCTGACGTCTCCGCACTCGCTCTCAAGGTCTTCCTCTTTGATCCCGATCTCCTGTCCGAAGGAGGCAACGCTGATATAAATATCCATCATGACATACTGTCTCATCATCATGGACCGGACATTCTCCCCCAGGATCTCCTCAAAGTATGTCCGCACAAAACTCTCCGCCTCCTCCAGGGTCCCATTGCGGAGGAACTTGCCGATCAGCTTTCTGTTCTCCTGCATGGAGCCCAGCCCTTTCACTTCCGGTTCGTCGCTGTTCCTCCCGTGAAGCTCCTCCCATGTAATGATCTGATTCGTCTCAGACACAAATCTCCCGGCAAAGGCTCTCTCCGCCTCACGGAAGGAAGCCCTCAGTTCTCTGAGTCTGGACACGCCGGTGCCAATCCCTCCGAAGTACTCTACTTCAGGGAAGCTCTCCAGAGCATTATCCAGCTCCGTCTTGCACTTTTCCACCAATTCTCCCAATGCCTGCTCATCCTCGGCCATAAGAAGAAAGGCCAGCCCCTTTACATCTCTCTGAAAACAGTATACTCCTTTCAGCTTCTCCATGCAGGATCTGACTTCCATGTAGGCGGACACGAGCTGTTCCTGCAATTCCGGGACACCGTAATTGACCAGCTTGAAAAGTATAAAATCATACATACCGGCGCTCAGGTCCATTCCCAGCTTCCTTCCCTCATCCAGTATATTGGTCATGGACATGTTCTCCGTCAGTATCTTTGTAAGGAATTTCTGTTTCTCATATACGATATTTCCCTGGAGATCTTCTTCGTATTTATTCAGGAGTTCTCTTTCTTCTCTCTCCTTTTCTATCTTTACCGCCACTTCTCCCACTGCCTTCAGGAGCTCCCCCGAGGAAATCGGCTTCAGCAGATAGTTGGTGATGCCGATCTCAATCCCCTTCTTAGCAAACTCAAAATCGTTGTATCCGCTGAGGACAATGATCTTGATATCCGGGAGTTCTTTTTTTACCGCTGCGCTGAGTTCCAGCCCATCCATAAAGGGCATCTTGATGTCTGTCAGCAGGATATCCGGCTTTTCCTTAAGGATAAGAGGGTAGGCAAGCTCCCCGTCCCCGGCCTCTCCCACAAATTCATAGCCTTCTTTTTTCCAGTCTATACTGTTCTTGATACCATCACGGATGATCACTTCATCTTCAACCAGAAATATTTTTATCATATCGTGTTCTTTCCTCCCAGCCGTATCACATTCCAGGATGCTCTGTGCAGCACACTGGTCATGATGCCCCCGTCCAGAGAAGACCGCTGTACTTTCCGGGGACATACCCTCTCGCTCCCCGGCCCGTTGCACAGTTTCATATCACTGTTCTCAAGTACAATGTGCTCTGTCAGGTGATAGCCCTCCAGCCCCCGCACGTCTGCGACCAGCTCCACATCTTCCTCTATGTTGCGGTTTACCGCAAAAATGGTCACCTCATCCTTTTCCTCATTGTAGACGGCAACGCTCTCCACATCCGTCACATTTTCATGCTGTGCCGTGTCGTGCACTCCGGTGCTGATGACAGGCTGCAGCACAATGCCGCGGCCATATCGGGAAGCGTGCATAAAGGGGTAAAAGATGGTCTGCTTCCACGCCGGTCCTCCGCCCTTCTCTGTCATGATCGGAGCGATCACATTGACAAGCTGCGCCAGGCAGGCCATCTTTACCCTGTCCGCATGTTTCAGCAGAGTGATCAGCATCAGCCCCACAAGAAGGGCGTCCTCAAATGTGTAGATATCCTCCAGCAGGGAGGGCGCTGTCTGCCATGGCCTGTTCTCTGTGATGTCCATCTGCTCTTCCTTTGAGTGGAACCATACATTCCATTCGTCAAAACTCAGGTTGATATTTTTCCTTCCCCTCTTCTTTGCCTTCACATAATCGCATGTAGCAATGACTGTACGGATAAACTCGTCCATATCATCAGATTTTGCCAGAAAGTCTGCCGTGTCGCCGGCTTCATTTCCATAATACTGGTGGAGAGACACGTAGTCCACATAATCGTATGTTCGCTCCAGAGTAACGGCCTCCCACTCAGGAAATGTGTCCATCTCCCGGGAAGAGCTTCCGCAGGAGACGAGCTCAATACCGGGATCGATCAGCTTCATAGCCTTGGCTGTCTCCTCCGCCAGGCGGGCGTACTCGCCCATAGTCTTATGACCCACCTGCCAGTCCCCGTCCATCTCATTGCCAAGGCACCACACCTTGATATTGTGGGGTTCCTTCACTCCGTGGGCAATGCGCAGATCACTGTACTTTGTCCCGCCCGGATGGTTGCAGTACTCCAGAAGATTGCAGGCGTCGGCAATTCCCCTGGTTCCCAGGTTGACTGCCATCATGACATCAGAATTCACCTTCTTCGCCCATTTCGCGAACTCGTTAATGCCCACTTCATTGGGCTCCAGGCTGCGCCATGCCAGTTCCAGACGGCTGGGCCTTTGTTCCACAGGCCCCACACTGTCCTCCCAGACAAAACTGGAGACAAAATTTCCTCCCGGATAGCGGATAATGGGGACATCCAGTTCCCGCACCAGGTCAATGACATCCCTGCGGAAACCGTCGTCATCAGACAGCGGACTGCCTGGCTGATACAGACCGTCGTAGACCGCTCTGCCCAAATGTTCCACAAAGGAGCCGTAGATCCGCTTGTCCACTTCTCCGATCCTAAAATCCTTGTCGATCACCATTTTTGTCTGTTTTGCCATATCGCAGAAACCTCCTTTATCTGTCATTACACTGTTTTCCTGTCTACTCCTGGTCATTGGTCAGCTTCAGCCGGTCCAGGATGTAGAACACAAGGCTCAGGGCCATGCCGATGATGCAGGCCAGCACCATGCCGGTGAGCTGAATATTGCCGATATTTACCGCAATGCCGGAAAAGCCTGTGACAAAGACCACGCTGGTCAGGGTCAGGTTCCTGGAGCGTCCATAATCCACTCTGGAGTCCACCAGGATGCGGATGCCGGATGCCCCGATCATGCCGTACAGAAGGAAGGAAATTCCCCCTATAACAGGCCCCGGTATGGTCTGGATCAGCATGGACAGCTTGCCCACAAAAGAGCAGATGATAGACAGCACGGCAGCTCCCGCGATGACCCGCACGCTGTACACTTTGGTCACTGCCATGACGCCGATGTTCTCCCCGTAGGTGGTGGTGGGCACAGAGCCGATCAGGCCGGAGATCATAGTGGACAGATTATCTCCCAAAAGGGAGCGGTGAAGTCCCGGATCCCTGAGCAGATCCCTGCCCACGATCTTGCTGGTAACCACCTGGTGCCCGATGTGCTCCGACGTGATGACAAGGAGTACCGGCAGGATGGTGACGATGGCCTCCACGCTGAACCTGGGCAGCATGAAATGGGGCAGGGCAAAGACAGACGCCTCTGCCACCGGGGCGAAATCCACGATGCCGCACAGGATGGCCGCCACGTACCCGGCGATCACCGCGATCAGAATGGGGATCACAGACAGAAACCCTCTGAACAGGATATTCCCAAAGACAGCTACGCCCAGGGTAACCGCAAAGACAATGATATTTTTCGGATCGATCTGCTCGTCCAGAAGGCCTGCGTTGCTGGCGGCGGAGCTTGACAGCTCCAGTCCGATGAGAGCCACCACAGGCCCCATGGCCGCCGGGGGCAGCACGATGTCGATCCAGTCGCACCCGAACCTGTAGATGATAAAAGCCAGGATGCATCCGCAAAATCCAACCACCACAAAGCCGCCCAGAGCATACTCATATCCCATCTGGTCGATGATAATGCCGCCGGGAGCCAGAAAGGCAAAGCTGGAGCCCAGATAGGCCGGCGCCTTCCCCTTTGTGATGGCAATAAATAAAAGGGTACCCACTCCGTTCATGAACAGCACAATGGCCGGGCTGATGCCAAACATGAAGGGCACCAGCACAGAGGCGCCGAACATGGCGAACATGTGCTGGATGCTTAAGGGTACCAGTAGCTTAAAGGGAACTTTGTCCTCCACCTGTATGATTTTTCTTCCTTCCATTCCTTTTCCTCCTCATTCCTTTTTTGATACACTGTGGTTATTATACCATATCCTCGGAACGAAGAGGAAAGCTTCTATCTGATTTCGGATTATTTCAGACTATTCCTGCATTTTGTCCAGGGCGTAGAGGGCCGCTCCGGCGGCACCCACGATCTCCGGCTCCGGGCAGATATAAAGCCTGGACTGGATCTTTTCCTCCACCGCCCGAACCACGCCCGGGTTCTTGGCCACGCCGCCAGTCATCATGAAGGTCTCCTCCATGCCCACCCGCTTCAGGAGGGAGTAGGCCTTGCCGGCGATGGCGCGGCAGACGCCGTTCGCGATGTCCGCCTTCTCCTTGTTGTTGGCGATGAGGGAGATGACCTCTGACTCGGCAAACACAGAGCACATGCTGGTGATCTCGATGTCCTCCGTGGACCGGAGGGCCTCAGGTCCCAGCTCGTCCACATCGATCTCCAGTGTGCGGGCGATCATCTCCAGGAAACGCCCGGTGCCGGCAGCGCACTTGTCGTTCATGACAAAGTCCGTCACCTCCCCGGCCTCGTTCAAATGGATGGCCTTGCTGTCCTGGCCGCCGATGTCCAGGATAGTGCGCACGCTGGGGTTGAAATAGTGGGCGCCCCGGCCGTGACAGCTGATCTCGGTCACATTCTCATCAGCGAAATCAATGCTGACCCGGCCGTATCCCGTGGACACGATCCAGGAGATGTCCTCCCTTTTAAGCCCTGCCTTCTCCAGGATCTCGCCCAAAATCCTCTGGGCGCTCTCGCCTGACTTGGCGCCTGTGCGCACCACCGATGACGCCACAATGTTTCTCTCCCCGTCCATGATCACCGCGTTGGTGGACGTGGAACCGCTGTCTATTCCCATTACATACATGTCTTTCTTCTCTCCTTTGGGGGCCGGACGCCTCTTTTCCTTTCCGGAATCCAGCGACTCCAGAAAAGCCTCGATCCTTGTCAGCACCTGGCCGTAGCTCTGTTTTGTGTAGTCTGTCTCAAGCTGGAGCATGGGCGCGTCCAGCACCTTTTTCAGCCAGGCGTACTCGTAGGAGTAGTTGTCGCAGAACTGGACAGTATGGTAGATAATGCCGTCCACGCTCCGGGCATATTTCTCGATCAGCTCATCCCTTCCCGCTGCCGCCTCCATGCGCATGCAGGGGAACTGGCTTAAAAGCCCTCTTGTGTAGCCGGTCATCACCTGGTCCGGCTCCAGGAGGTATTTTCTCCGAAGGCCTGTGCAGGTGATATCAAAGGCCACATTCGCCCCCTTCTCCTCCAGGATACGGGCGATATTTTCATTGGCCCTGGCCCCCACGATACCGATATTGAGCGCATGCTCTTTCAGAGAGATGGCCTGCTCTTTCTGTCTGGTCTTTAAAAGCTCCGCCAGCTTCTCCTCCTCAAAATGTTTCCCCGAAAATGCCTCGTACGCCCGGATCATCTTCCATATCCGCTTCTCATAGAGCGTGACCCCGGCGTCCTTTGTGATCCTGGGGGTGTCCAGGATGTAGATAAATTTGTCCGGCAGCTCCTCTGTCAGCACATCGTAGAGCCTGCGGATGCTGTCGCAGCAGGTGGTCAGGATGACGCCCTCGTAGTCCCCCGCCAGCACATCCTCCAGCACGCCCTTGGCGAAGCTGCATATATTGGGGTGCATCTTCATGTCCGCCTGGGTGAAATTCGTCACCTCCGGCTCAATCCGCTTCATCTCCACGCCCATAGACCGGAACACCTCTATAGGCGCGTATTTACAGATATATCCTAGCATGCCTCTCTTCCTCCTGTCCCGATCATCTCCAGAAACGCCTCCAGCCTTGTCTTGATCTGGCCGTCGTGACTGTTCCGCTTGTCTATGCCGTCCCCGTCAAGGATCAGCATGGGGATCCCCTTCTCCTGCATCTTCTCCTTCAGAAGGATGCTCCCGCCTGACGCCTGCTTGCAGCCCCAGTGACAGAAGTGGATGACCGCGTCCGGTTGGAGCTCGTCCGCCAGCTGCCCGATCATCTCCGCCTTGTGGGCGTAGGAGCCGTTGTACAGGTTCCTGATGATCTTGCCCGCGAGGGCCTCAAAGGGGTGTTCCGTATCCAGCTCATCCATGTAGTCCAGGATGATGTCGCTGGCAATGATCTGATACTCCTGACTGCTGTTGAAATACTCCTTCAGGCTCTCCTGGTAAAAGGGCAGGAGGTGGATCCACAGGATCTTTTTCCCCTGGAACACCGGCCCTTTTTGTATCTCCTCGTTCATGAATCGCAGCAACTCCAGGAACTCCTTCGTGCCGATGAGCAGATGCATGCCCATCATCATGTAGAGATGGCTGATCAGCTCTCCCGGATAATAATAAATCTTCTGATAGCCAAAGAAACGCTTTAGTTCTTTCCTCGTCTCGTTCTCCGTGCGCAGGATGTCTTTCAGTTCCTCCTCGTCAAACCTGCGGCCAGTCCGGGACTCCAGCTCCCGGGCAAATTCCCGCAGCTGGTCCGCCAGGTATTGTACAGACTCCTCATCAGCGGCGTAGGGTACGTCCAAAAAGGTAAAGGGCACCTTTGCCTTCTTCTCCAGATAGCGGAAGGTATTCAGGTTGCCGTCGCAGGAGAGGGAGGTGGTCACCGCGTACTCGGGCCTTTGCACCACGCCGCTCTCCACGCCCCCCACAAAGGTCTTGTGGTAGGAGCACAGCGTGGGGGCGATGCCCATGTTCTGGGCGTAGTCGATAAAATAGTCCTCCAGATGATATCCGCTCATATAGCAGGAGAGACACTCGATGGACAGGGTGTTCAGGCCGAAGCACTGCATCAGCTCGCAGGGGGCGAAGATATTGCCCCACACGTAGCTTCCCTCTCTGCACAGCGAGTCCGATACCAGGCTCATCATCATGGTCTCCAGCCGGTGGTAGCCCTCGGATATATTTTTGTTGGGGAGGAGCTTCATCCTCCACTTGTTGGCCTTAAAGCCGAGGAGGATCTTGTCCCAGCTCTTCTCCGGGCGCCGGATGGCCTCCCCCCTTACGTGATCAATGTATTTATCTACGATCTGCATGTCTTTCTCACCTCGTCTGTTTCGCCGCTGTCCGCCGCAGGCCTGGCAGGCAGATACGGCACAGCAGCTAAATATAAAGTATAGCATATCTGCGCACAAAAAGAAAAGGGGCAGGACTACTCCTGCCCGGATTTTCCGTCTTCTTTTCCGTACAACCTCCTGCCATACTTTTTCTTCAGCTTCTGCAGCCGCATCAGTTTCTCCGCAGCCTTGGGCTGCATGCTGTCCGAAAGGGCCAGCACAAGGGCGTCTATGACCGCCACCGCGGAGGACATGGTGTGGAACTCCTCCTTCTCCCCCCGGTATACATACAGGTTCACATCCGCTCTCTGCTCCTGGGGAGCATAAAGCCTGCTGGTAAAAGCCAGCGTGCGGCAACCCGTCTCCCGCGCGTAATCCAGGATCATCCGCCCTTCCTCCGACACTTTGGAGAAGCTGAAAAGGATGATCAGATCCCCCTCTCCCGCATGGGCGATCCCCTCCAGGACCTCGGAACCGCCGGAGGGAATGAGGGATGCCTGGAAGCCAAGGCGCCTCAGCCGGAAAAAGAGGAGCCTGGCCGCCGCCAGGGAGGCGTTCTTGGCATGGATATAGATATTCCGGGCGCTGCCAATGCGCTGCACCGCCTCCTGGAACTGCCCCATGTCCAGCTGCTCCCTCGTCCTCGCGAGGCACTCCCGCTGGAAGTCAAACCAGTTCTCCACGTCAAAGCCCTGGTCCTTCATCAGGGTGCCTGCCAGCTTTCCGGCTGCGCCCTTGCCGGCTTTTTTCTGGATCAGGTCATTTTTCATCTCCTTGAAATCCCGGTATCCCAGATGTCTGGCGCACCTGGACACCGTGGCCTCGGACATGCCCAGCCGGCCCGCCAGCTGCCCGATGCTCATAAAGAGGAACTCATCTGTGTAGTCCTCCACAAAATCCATGATCCTCCGGTCTGATTTCGTATATTTTCCTTCCGCTTCCTGCGCTGAAGATCCCATATTACATCCCTTCCCTGTCACTGCTGTACAGCTTTTTATCCGTCTCATCCCCGACAAGCCCCAGGAGCTCCTCCCGGATGCCGGGCGTGCCTGCTGCCACCTGCCGCTCATCAGCCTGTATCCAGCCGCCTGCCTCCCGGAGGATCAGGCCCGCCGCCCCGTAGTCCCAGAGCTTCAGCCTCTCCTCAAAGAACCCGTCCAGCCTGCCGCAGGCCACGTAGCACAGCTCCAGCGCCGCGGAGCCCACCCGCCGGATATCCTGGCACCGGTCATACACAGCACGCATTTTCCGAAAGCTCTCGTCCGTCCTCTCCCTGTGCCCCGGGGAGGTGCCTACAGCGATCAGGCACTGGGAGAGCTCCGCCGCTTTGCTCACAGAGACAGGCTTCTTATTGAGAAAGGCACCCCGCCCCTCCTGTGCCTCAAAGCATTCCCTTCTGTAGGGGTCATAGACAATGCCGGAGGTGATCCTTCCCCGCTCCGAGCAGGCCAGGGAGACGACACTGTGCTGGAAATCGTGGATGAAATTAGTGGTGCCGTCCACCGGGTCCAGGATCCACACCCGGCCGTTCATGTCCACGCCGCTGTTATCCTTCTCCTCCCCCAGGAACTGGGCGCCCGGGTCTATCCTGGAGAGCTCCCGGAAAATGAACTGCTGCACCCGCACATCCACCTCCGTCACATAGTCGGTGTGCCCTTTTTCTTTTATATGCTCCGCACCCCTGCGGCCGGTCAGCTCTCTTCCCGCTGCCAGCACGATCTCCAGGGCCTCTCTGTGGAATTCCATCTGTCTTCCCTCCGTTTTCTGCCTCATACAGCCTGCCGGTCTTACACCGCGCAGGGCTCATCCACCAGCACAGACACATAGTTGCCGCCGATGGCGTGTATCTCCTTCAGGGCCTTCTTCAGCAGCCCTGCCGTCCTCACCTGGAAGGCCGCGTAGTCCGAGACGCTGATCTCGTACCTGCCCGCCTTCATCTCCTCATAGAGATCATACACCGTCCGGACTTCTTTTTCAAATCCTGTTCGGATACAGCCGTACTGCACCGCCTGGTGAGTGTCGCTTCCGCCCACCATGGGAATGCCCAGCTCCCCCGCCAGGGCTCCTGTCTTCCTCCTGGTGCCCTCCTCGTCCTGGGCAATGTCCTTCCCGTTAAGGTCCAGGAAGTCAAAGCGACGAAGCTGCTCAGCAGGGAGCTCCGGTATATGCCCTCCCTCCCGGAAGGGGTGCCCTGCCCCCACGATCACCGGGTACTCGTCAAAGAGATCCCGCAGCTTTGCAAAGGGAAGGAAGCGCCCCTTCTCCTTGTAGGGCTCCAGCCGCCGGTTCAGCTCCAGGATATCCTCCGGCTTTCCAATGGACAGGACATGTCCGCCCTCCGCAATGTCCGTCTCCATGCCCGCGAAGATGCGGAGCCCGTCCCCGGTCACCAGGGTGTCCCCCTGCCGGTCACAGACAGACATCAGGTAGCCGTAGAGCTCGTCAAACTGCAGCGTGTTAAAATGTTCGGTGAGGCAGAGGGCGTCAAGCCCTGCCCTGCGGGCCTCCCCAAAGAGCCAGTCTGTGTAAACAGTGGAAAACGGCAGCTTTTTTGCCAGTTTCCCGTGGGTGTGAAAATCTATATACATCTTTCTTCCTTCTTTCTTCCGCTTTCATTCATGCAGGTCCATACAGGCCTATACGAGGGTACCCGCAAAGATGACGACAGCCATCCAGAGAAATGACACTGCCAGGAACAGCAGGTCATCGTAGGTGACCTTCAGGGTGGCCAGCTTCATTTTCTTCACCTCTTTATTCACCGCCGCATACCGGTAGCCCTTGATCTCCAGCGCCTCCACCGTAGTCCGGGAGCGCTTTGCCGTGTTCAGCATAAGGGGGTAAAAGGAGTGGATGATCACTTGTATCTGGTAGATCAGATACCGCACCTTTCCCGCAAGGGTGTCATGCTCCGGCGCGTTTCCCCGCAGGCGGTAGGACAGGAGCACATTCTGGAATTCCTCCATCAGCATGGGCAGCATCCGGTATGCGTAGGAGATGGAAAAGGACAATTTCTCCGGGCACCCGAACCACATCAGGCCGTTGGAGAGCCGGTCCGGATCCAGCCCTGAGAACACGGTGATGGACGCCAGGGACACGCTGGCCACCTTCAGCGTCAGCACCAGAAGGGGCACCACGGTCTGTGCGTTTCCCCCAAAGATGAGGGACACTACAAAGAGATAGCCAGTCTGGGAAAATACTCCCAGACAGAACAGGACCAGCACCAGGGGCGCCACCTTTGCCATGACTGTGGTAACTGCCACAAGGACGAAGCAGCCCAGCAGAAAGGGCAGGTCGTCCACAAACCAGGGCGTCAGGGCAAAGAACACATACCACACAAGGAGGATCCTGGGGTCTCTCTTTGCGATAAATGTATCGTCATTGCCGTAGGCATTTTTCAGCACCTGGTTCCTGAGGAAATCCATGGACAGCTTGTCCAGTATGTTTTCCGACAGTTTCTTCTTTATACTTTGCATTTTACTTCACCCTTTCAAATCCATGCACAAACTCATCAATGGTGTAGCAGAAGGCCCTCTCGTCCAGCGCCTTCCCCATCTGGAAGATTTCCGGCGGTCGGATGCCCACCTGTTCCCCCACGTCCCGGTTCCCGAAGACCTCGTCCCTGGCGCCGTCCGCAAGGACTCTGCCGCCGCTAAGGACGATGATCCGCTCCGCCCACTCGCAGACAAGCTGCATATCGTGGGTGGCGATCATGACCGTGTCCGTGATCTCCTTCATGTCTCTGAGCGTCCTCATGATCTCTTTTCTCGTCGCAATGTCCAGATTGGCCGTGGGCTCGTCCAGGAGCAGGATCTCCGGCTGCAGCGCCACGCCGATGGCAAGGCTGGCCCGGCGCATCTGGCCCCCTGAGAGGAGACGCCCGTCCCTGTCCTTCAGCTCTGTCAGGCGGAACCGTCGAAGGAGTTCTTCGGTCCGCTCCTGCCAGCCCTCCTCATTTCTCACCTTCATGGCGTAGGCTATGTCCGCCTCTATGGAGTCCTTGATAAACATGTCCTCCGGGTTCTGGTAGACTAAGGAGACATACCGGGAGAGCTTCTCCGGCCTGGTGTCTCCCACGCTCTGTCCCTTCAGCATGACCTTTCCATCCGAGGGCTTTAAGAGCCCCACCATCAGCTTCATCAGAGTGGATTTGCCCGCGCCGTTGGAACCGATGAGGGCGATCTTCTCGCCCTTGTACAGTTTCAGGTCAAGGCCGCTGAAGATCTGCTTCGGCTCCCCCTTCACCGAGCGGTAGGAGACAGACACATTTTCACAGGAAACAGTCTCCTCCTTCTCTCCGGCGGGGGAAGGCTCCCCACAGTTCTCTTTTCTGCCGGTATAAATGAAATCGGCAAATGTCTTCCTGCCCTCTTCCACAGTGGAAGGCAGCTTTCCTCCCTCTGCCAGCCGGCCCTCTGTTCTCAGCCTGTAGGCAGCCCGGGTCACCTGGGGCGGAAAAATATCGCTCTCCTCCAGCTCCTCCACTCTCTGGAGGGCCTCCCCGACGGGCAGTTTCCACTTAATTTTCCCATCCTTCATGAGCACTGCGTGCCTGCAGTAGTTCCCGATATATTCTGTGTGATGCTCGATCACAATAATGGTCTTGCCGTGCTGCTCATTCAGCTCTTTTAATATCTCATAGATGGTATCCGCATGGTGCGGGTCCAGCTGGGCGATGGGCTCATCCAGGATCAGCACCTCAGGGCTTAAGGACAGGGCACCCGCCAGAGCCAGGAGATGGGTCTGACCGCCGGAGAGCTGCCAGATATAGTCCTGTTCCCTGCCGGAGAGTCCGCACTTTTCCAGGGCCTCTATGCCTCTCTCCCTGTAGTCCTTCATCGCGTAGTTCATGCAGGCATAGGAGGCGTCATCCAGCACGGTGGGACGGACGATCTGATTTTCAAAATCCTGGTACACATAGCCCACCTTCCGGGCCAGGGTCCCGATATCCGACTCTCTCGTCTCCACGCCGGCCGCACGCACGCTCCCTTCAAAATCGCCTGTGATAAAATGGGGAATCAGGCCGTTCATGACCTTGCAGAGTGTGGACTTTCCGCAGCCGTTATTTCCGATGATGGCCACAAAATCGCCCTTCTCTATCTCCAGATCCACACCTTTCAAAACAGGGACCTTGGCCCCCGGATAAGAAAATTTCAGATCTTTGATCTCAATGACATTCATGTCCCTACACTCCCTGCGCCGCATTGGAGGACTCTGCCCTCTTCTTCATAACAGCCAGCACGATGACAGCCACCACAGCAGCCACGATCATCCCGGCAGCCAGAGCTGTACCGCTTCCGGCCCAGTCCGCCTCCCAGTCGATGAGGGACATGCCGCTCTCTGCCAGCATCTCCGCACAGACAGCCACGGCAAATGCCACCAGCGAACCGAGGACTACCTTCGCGTTTACTGCGCCCAGGGCCGTCTCCTTTGTCCTGGGCCTCATGCCGATCAGAGGCTCGATCTTCCCGTAAAGCCTGGGCACAAGGAACAGCGTCGGAAGCATGCAGAACAGGATGCCCGAGAAGACCACGTCATTGAGGCAGGCAAATCCCTCTGTGGCGAACACGCTCTGTGGAAGTCCCGGAACCGCCTCAAAATCCTGTACCGCAAACTGTACCTTCAGGATGTCCACGATCATGCCCAGCACCTGCTGGATGATAACGCCGCTGATAGCTGCGATTCCCACCATTTTCCGGTTTCTGGGGTCTCTCACCATTCTCCCCGCAATGTACACACCGATGGTCACTGTGATGAATTTCTCCAGCTCTCCCAGTCCTCCGAACTGTCCCAGCATGATCTCGCTGAAGACAAGCTCGCCGGTAGCTGCGCCAAGGGCTGCTGACATAGGATCAAACAGCATGGCCAGCACCAGGGGGATGAACAGGAAATACTCCACTGAAAATTCCACGATGCCCACCTGGATAGATGGGATGAGTTCTGTAAATAAAGTTGCCAGTCCGTAAAGGGACATTGTGAGCACAAACACCATAAGCTTCTGTGACTGCGTCGCATTCTCTCGCTTTGCCATTTTTTCTTACCTCCTGATAACGTTCTTTTTGATGATCACTGTTTCTCATCTTCTACGCTGTGTATCATATCAAGAGTAGGTTAAATATAAGATCACGGCACCGTAAAATGTAAGTTAATTTTCATTTTTAATCAAATAATGAAATTTATTTCTACACGGAGAAAAAGGGAGCCCTCTCTCAGGCTCCCTCGTCATCTGTCCGTTACTATCTGCTCACTGCTCCCGTTCACTGACTCCTGTTTGATGTCATCTACCCTGTTCAGCGGTATACTTCCTCCCGCCTGGCGGACAGAAGGGGCAGCTCTGCGCGCACCTTGTCCGCATAGGAGAGGTCAATGTCATGGACCATCACACCCTCCCGCTCATCCATCTCCTCTATCACATCGCCCCAGGGGGAGACGAGGAGTGTATGCCCCCAGGCCACGTAGCCCGCCTCCCGGTCCCGGGCACAGGAGGTTCCGGCCACAAAGCACTGGTTGTCCACCGCCCGGCTCCGGAACATCAGCTCCCAGTGCGCCAGACCTGTGGTCATATTGAAGGCCGCCGGCACAAGGATCAGCCTTGCTCCATCGAGGACCATTTTCCTTGCAAGCTCCGGAAACCGGAAGTCAAAGCAGATGCACAGCCCCACCTTCCCGAACTCTGTGTCAAATACCGTGCACTTATCCCCCGGCGTCAGCGTCTCCGACTCTTTAAAATGCTGTCCTCCCTCCACCTGGATGTCAAACATGTGGACCTTCCGGTGCTTTCCGATCTGTCTGCCCGCCCGGTCAAACACATAGGCTGTGTTGTAGACTCTGCCTTCTCCGTCCCGCTCCGGCACAGACCCGGCCGCCAGGCAGACGCCGTATCCCTTGGCCAGTCGGCTCAGCTCCCTCCAGACAGGGCCGCCCTCCGGCTCCGCGTAGACGGGGAACAGCTTTGTCTCATAGGGACAGCAAAACATTTCCCCCAGCATGACCAGGTCCGGCTTCCGCCAGGCCAGCTCCTCCATCTGTCTGTCCAGCTGTTCCAGGTTCTTCATTTTGTCACTGTACACGTGTGACTGTATCTGTGCGATTTTCATACCATTCACCCCTTTCCAGGACTGCTGCTCGCCGCCAGACTGCTCCCGGCAGCTTTTCTGAGCTTACCGTCATACCCTCAGCCACTCCTCGACCACAGCAGGCTCTTCTTCCACTGCCTGAGCAATCTGTTCCGCTGTCATGCCCATTTTCACAAGATTGAGAGCTATAGCCCGCTTTTCTTCCTGCCTTTCCTTCTGTATTCCCTCCTCTCTACCTTCTTGTCTTCCCTCTTCCCAGGCCTCTTCTCTCTCCTGCCTTATATGTCTTGCCTGATCATACTCATATACACTCATCCTCTTTGCCTCCGCTCGATATTTCCTCAAAAAATCCTCAAGGATCCCCTCCCGGATACATTCCGTGATCGTTCGCCCTACCGCCTCTTCTATGGGCATCTCCGCGGCATACCTTCTTATGCGGGCCGTATACTGGGCATAATCTGCCAGGGTCTTGCACGCCCTCATAAGCTCCGGATTATGGCCTGCGTTGATGTTCAGCATCATCTTTTTTCTTCCGTACAGATTTTCGTTTTTCGTCAGATCCGCATACAGATCTGCCAGATACAGAAGCATCCGCAGCGGAAGCTTGGGGCTGTAGGTGGACTGGTGCTCGTACAGGGAGAGCCGGGAGTCGATCACAAAGGACAGGTCATTCTTGATGGCCATATAGATCGCGTTCTCCAGCGTGTTGACGTTCAGCGCCCCGGGATCCTTATACTGTTTCCCGCTTACCGCATTATAGAGTCCCAGCAGCTCCTTCTTGTCGCTGAACAGCATGGTAGTTTCTTTTAGATCTTCTTATCAGACTTACAGACACGGCAGACGCCGCAAAAGAAAAAAACTGCCAGAAATATAATACTTTGCATATATAGTAGCACATATTTCTGGCAGTTTCCATAAGCTTTTTCTTTTTATAAAATTTCTCTTTCCCTACGACAGCTCCAGCTTCCCTGTATACAGCTGATAGTAAGTACCCTTCTGGGCCAGCAGGTCCTCGTGGGTACCCCGCTCGATGATGCGGCCGTGCTCCAGCACCATGATAGCATCGCTGTTGCGGATGGTGGAGAGCCTGTGGGCAATGACAAACACGGTGCGCCCCTTCATCAGGTTATCCATACCCTTCTGCACGATACTCTCAGTTCTTGTGTCGATGCTGGAGGTCGCCTCATCCAGGATCAGCACCGGCGGGTCAGCCACGGCTGCCCGGGCAATGGCAAGGAGCTGCCGCTGTCCCTGGGAAAGCTCCTCCCCGTCGCTGGTGAGCATGGTGTCATAGCCGTGAGGCAGCATGCGGATAAATCCGTCCGCATGGGCCAGCTTCGCCGCGTTATATACTTCCTCATCTGTGGCGTCCAGCTTTCCATAACGGATGTTGTCCATGATGGTGCCTGTGAACAGGTGGGTATCCTGGAGCACAATGCCGAGGGAGTGGCGCAGGTCCGCCTTTTTGATCTTGTTGATGTTGATGCCGTCGTAACGGATCTTGCCGTCCTGCACGTCGTAGAACCGGTTGATTAGGTTGGTGATGGTGGTCTTTCCGGCTCCTGTGGATCCCACAAAGGCCAGCTTCTGTCCCGGCTTCGCGTAGAGGGTCAGGTCATGGAGCACCATATGGTCCGGCTCGTAGCCAAAGGACATATCAAAGAACCGCACGTCTCCCTTCAGCTCCGTGTAGGTGACAGTGCCGTCCGCCTGGTGGGGATGCTTCCACGCCCACATGCCGGTGCGCTCCCTGCACTCCTCAATAGTGCCGTCCGCCTTCTTTCTGGCATTGACCAGGGTCACGTAGCCTTCGTCCACCTCCGGTGCCTCATCCATCATGTTGAAGATACGCTCCGCTCCTGCCAGAGCCATGATGATGGAGTTGAACTGCTGGGCCACCTGCATGAAGGGCTGGGTAAAGCTCTTTGTGAACTGCAGGTAAGAAGCCATGACGCCCAGGGTGATGTTGCCGATGCCCATGACGGAGAGGAAGCCGCCCAGAACTGCCGTCAGCACGAACTGGAGATTGCCGATGTTTCCGATGATGGGGCCCATGATACTGGCAAAGGTGTGGGCGTTTGACGCGCTCTCGAAGAGCTTCTCGTTCAGTGCGTCAAACTCCTCCTCGGATTTCCTTTCGTGGTTGAACACCTTGACCACTCTCTGGCCGTTCATCCGCTCCTCCACAAAGCCGGTGATGTTTGCCAGGTCCAGCTGCTGCCGGACAAAATATTTGCCGCTGTTGCCGCCGATGAAGCGGGACACGGCGATCATCAGAAGGATGACCACAATGGCCAGCAGCGTCAGAATGGGGCTCAGCACCAGCATGGCGATAAAGGTGACAATGAGCATCAGCGCTGACATGAGCACCTGAGGGATAGACTGGTTGATCATCTGCCTCAGAGTGTCCGTGTCGTTCGTGTAAAGGCTCATGATCGAGCCGTTTGTATTCTGGTCAAAATAGCGGATCGGCAGAGTCTGCATATGCTCAAACATCTCATCCCTGACTCTCTTGAGCACGCCCTGTCCAATGACCACCATCGTCCTCGTGTAGAGGAAGGTAGCCACCACGCCCAGTGCAAAAATGCAGGCCAGCACAGTGAGGGCCATATAGAGCTCAGAGAAATCCGGATCCTTGTGGCCGATCAGCGGGATGATAAAGTCATCCAGCAGATAGCGCAGAGACAAGGAGACTGAGATGCTGGCAATGGAGCTGATCAAAATGCAGAACAGCACCAGCACAAACTGAACCTTGTAGGTGCTCGTCACATAGCCCAGGAGTCTCTTTGCTGTCTTCAGTGTATTCTTTGTAACTGTGGGCTTACCGCCTCTTCCGTTTCCGGCGCCGCTGCCCGCGTTGGTGTTTGCGCTGTTACTCATTTTCCGTTCCTCCTTTCACCTGTGATTCGTATACCTCGCGGTAAATTTCGTTTGTCTTCAGAAGCTCCTCGGATGTTCCGATGCCGTTGATCTGACCGTTGTCCATAACGATGATCACATCCGCATCCTCCACGGAGGAAATCCTCTGGGCGATAATGATCTTCGTCGTGTCCGGGATCTCCTCCCGGAAGGCCTTGCGGATCAGGGCGTCTGTCCTTGTGTCCACAGCGCTTGTGGAATCGTCCAGGATCAGGATCTTGGGCTTCTTGAGGAGGGCTCTGGCGATACACAGTCTCTGCTTCTGTCCGCCGGACACGTTGTTTCCGCCCTCCACGATCATGGTGTTGTAGCCTGCCGGGAACTCGCTGATAAATCCGTCCGCCTGGGCCAGACGGCACACTCTTCTCACCTCTTCATTGGAGGCCTTCTCATCGCCCCAGCGGATATTTTCGTAAATACTTCCTGTAAAGAGGACATTTTTCTGGAGCACCATGGACACCTGGTCACGGAGCTTCTCCAGATTATACTTGCGCACATCCTGGCCGCCCACCTTCACACAGCCCCGGGTTACGTCGTAGAGACGGGGGATGAGCTGCACCAGCGTGGACTTGGCGCTTCCGGTTCCGCCGATGATGCCCACGATCTGTCCGCTCTTAATATGAAGGTTCACATCCTTCAGGGACAGGTTGCCGTCCTCGCCTGCGTAGCTGAAATCTACGTGTTCAAAGTCGATATCTCCGTTTGCCACCTCTGTCAGGGCATCCTCCCCGTCCACCATCTCCGGCACTTCCTCCAGCACCTCCTTGATACGGTCAGAGGACGCCTCGGCGATCATGATCATGACAAAGACAAAGGATACCATCATGAGGGACATGAGGATCTGCATGGCGTATACCATGATACTTGTCAGCTCGCCAGTCATCATAGTCCCGAGGACAATATCCTTTCCGCCGATGAGGACGATGAGGAGAACCACCGTGTACATGACAAAGTTCATGACCGGTGAGTTCCAGGCCACCAGCATCTCCGCCTTGGTAAACAGCTCAAATACCTTCTGTGATATCTTGTGGAATTTGCCATTCTCGTGGTCCTCACGGACGTAGGCCTTCACCACCCTGGCCGCGTTCACGTTCTCCTGCACAGTATTGTTCAGCACATCGTACTCGTCGAACACCTGGATGAAATGCGGATGTGCCTTTTTGGCGATCAGCATCAGAACGCCGCCCAGGATAGGGATTGTGACCAGCATGAGGAACGCGATCTTCAGGCTGATGGTGGCGGTCATGATCCAGGACAGCACCACCATGATAGGCGCTCTTGCCAGCATACGGATAGTGAACATGAATGCCATCTGCACGTTGGTGATATCTGTCGTCAGCCTGGTCACAAGGCTGGACGTTGAAAAATGATCAATATTTCCAAATGAAAATTCCTGGATCTTATAAAAGATGTCATGCCGCAGGTTCTTGGCATATCCGGCAGCCGCGACGGCAGCCACCTGCCCCGCCTTGGCGCCAAAGGCCAGCGACAGCATAGCCATGATGACAAGGACGATGCCCATCTTTATAATGTAATCCATGTCTCCTTCCATAATTCCGATGTCAATGATGTTTGCCATCAGAAGCGGGATCAGCACTTCCAGCAGCACCTCCAGCGTCACCAGAACAGGTGCCAGGAACGCCTGCTTCTTGTACTCCCGCACAGATTTCAGTAGTTTCCTATTCATCTGACTCTCCCTTTCTTTCCATACTTAGTTCCGTTTCTTTCTGCTTTTCTCCGCAGGTCAGATTGGAGGATATCTGCTTCAGCACGCGCACAAACACCTTCATGTCTTCCTCCGAAATGCCTTTTCTGATCTGCGCCTCTCTCCTGCGGATATTTGCCAGCAGCTTTCCCCGCAGCTTCAGGGCCTTCTCCGTGGGCACGATCCTCTTCAGTCTGGCATCCTTCTTCACCGGCTCCCGGTAGAGATAGCCCTTTTTTTCCAGAAGCTGAAGGGTTCCCGTAGCCGTGGACCTGCGGACCTTGAACTCCTTTTCCAGATCTCTCTGGAAAAGATCCCTGTGCATGGTTTCAAGCAAAATAAAATGCAGAATGTGTTTCTGCATGTTGGTGAGATCGTCCTGTCCGGGCTGCTGATCCTCGCAGGACATCTGTCTCTTCAGTTGATGGGAAACACGGTTGATCCACTTTCCTGCATCTTCCCCCATGACTCCATCCTTACCTAATTAAATATTATGTTGTTCGGTTACTAACAATTCGGGAACTAACAATATATTATATACGAATACACTATGATGTCAACAGTATTTTTGTAAAAAACATAAAAACAAAATGTAAGATTTTTCCTGAGAATTGCGGGCAAAAAAATGCCGCGTCCATAGACACGGCATCCGAAGGGTAGTCTGCCCTTCCGTTAAATTATATTTTCTTTTTTCCTTCTGATTTTCCATCTCCTGACAAGCCACACAGCACCTATGTAAAGAACTGCCCCCGCCAGAACTCCGCAGCTGTCCAGCAGCACATCCGACAGCTGGCCGCTGCGTCCCGGGACAAAGAGCTGATGGAACTCGTCCGTGGCCGCGTAGAGAATTCCGCTGCCTGCTGCCAGGAGAAAATGTTTTCTTCCCCACAGTCCCCAGGAGGCGTACATGCCTCCAAAGAGGATTCCCAGCACTGCGTACTCCGTGGCGTGGGCGCTCTTTCGCACAAAATGGTCTATCCGCTCCGCAAAGGCGTCCTGCTGCTGCGGCGTCCACTCCCGGAAGTCCTCTACAAACAGCTCGCCCGCCAGATATCCCACGGACCGACTCATGTGTGCAGACTCATCGGCTGTCTTTGCAGAGAACCAAAAGGTAAGGCACATCCACAGGAGCACTGCCAGCGTCCATATATTTTTCTTCATATGTTCTCCGATCCTACTGTCCTGCCAGCACCTGCTGCATTTTTTCCGCGATAGCGCTGACTGAGGCCATATCCGGCTGCATGACATAGAGGAGCTGACTGCCCGATGAGAAACAGCTCTGTGTGTCCCCGGTACCTGTGACCGCGGCGGACTCAATGCTCCAGCCGGAGGGGTCTGCGATCTGCATACGAATAAACTCCGCCATCTCCTCCCGGGTCATGTTGGTCTGCACGGACTGGCTCACACCCGCCAGGATCTGATCCGCATTCCGCAAGATAGCCGGCGACATGGCCTTCTGGAGAATGGCTGTCAGCACTGCCTCCTGGTTCCTGCCCCTCTGGTTGTCCCCGTCCTCAAAGCTGTAGCGCTCTCTGGAGAAGGCAAGGGCCTGCTCTCCGTTCAGGTGGTTACTCCCCTGGACAAACTGGTACCCCCTCGCCTCAAAGGCGTACTCTGACTGCACGTCTATGCCTCCCAGGGCGTCCACGATGGTGATGAGGGAGGTAAAATTCACCCTGGCATAGTAGGTGATGTCTATCCCGTAGAGGCTCTCCAGGGTAGCCATGGAGACGTCCACCCCATAAATGCCCGCGTGGGTCAGCTTGTCCCGGGCCTCCCCCGAGACGCCCGGCAGCTGGAGGTAGTAGTCCCTGGGAGTTGTGGTGAGAAGGATCTTCTTTGTCTCCGGGTTGACAGTCATGATGATGTTCACATCGCTCCGACTGTTTGTGGAGATGTCGCCGGACACATCAATGCCGCTGATGTAAATGTTAAAGGGCTCCCTCACATCCGCCTCCTCATTTTCAATGGGGGTGTTGATGCCGTACTGGTAGAGCACCCTCACCTGGTCTGAGTAGTCCTCGATGCTCTCCCCGATTACCGCGTCAAAGGCCTGGTTGTAGATCAGCGCGTTGACATTTCCGTCCAGAAGGGCCTGGGCCATCTCCAAAACTGATCCATACTCCGTCACATTAGGCTCTCTTCCGATATTGTCCTTCACATCCTCCACCATTGTGGACGTATTTTCCTGATCCAGCGCGCTCTGGGTCCCAAAGCGGTAATTTCTCGCGTCCGCCAGGAGCTGGGCCGGGTCATCCTTTTTGACCACGACCACCATATTGTCCGTCTTGTAGTCCGCTCCCCCCACGTCCGCCAGCAGGCGGTCTGCCCTGTACAGGTAGACCGCGCCGAACACCAGGACGGCGCTGATCAGCAGGGACAAGACGATTCCTGCCAGATGGATCCTGCCTTTTACAAACTGAAGGCCCATTGTCACGGCCTCCAACACCAGGAGGACTAGTCCCAGGGCCACTATATAGGCAGCCGGGATCAGCCCGCCCCTCCAGAGAAGGGCAAGGAAAAGGACCGAGATTATCAACTGAATTCCGGCAATGGCAATGCCCACAGAATGCACTCTCTTTTTCTCTTTTTTGTTAACTAGCCTGTCCCTCCTGTAGGGCTCGTGGTATCCGCGGTTGTATCTCATTACTCAAATCTCCTTTGTGTTATTTCTTCTGATAGTATGCATCATTTTCCGGACGTCATACTTTTCCGGACATGATATCACCGTATGTCACATCTTTCGGAAAATCATATGCTACATTACAACCCCAGCACATCCGCGATGGCGCCCATCTCCTCCAGGGCAATGTCGATCAGATCGTCCAGAGAAAGACCGGTAAATTCGATCATCTCCATGTAGTCCCTGTTGGCTCCCTTGGCAAAGCGTGCCTCGTTAAAGCGCTTCAGTACGGACTTGTGCTTTACACTGGCAATCTTTTTGTCAGGATAGATCTGGGCTACAGCCTTGATAAATCCGCTCATGGGGTCTGCCGCCAGGACAGCGTACTGGAGGTTGGTCTTTGCCTTCATGCCGCATTTCGGATTGTGTGCCTTGATGGCGTCAAAGAGCACCGGGTCGTCGATGCCCTCCTTTTTCAGTATCTCGACAGATGTGGGACCGTGGACGCTCATGTCGTGCTCCCAGTCGCACTGCTCCTCGTCCAGGTCGTGGAGAAGTCCCACGATGCCCCAGTACTCTACCTGGTCTGGAGCCAGCCGCTTAGCCAGCCCTTTCATGATGGCCTCCACCGCATAGGAGTGGGTGATGTAGTTTTCTCCCTTCATGTATTTCATCAGAATGTCATGTGCCTGCTCTCTGCTCATTGTCGCTTCCTCCCTTATGGATTTTTTCTTGATTTTCTGATATGGATTTTTTCCCTGTGTTCTATCTTAACATATCCGCGGAGAAATGGCAAAGAGCGGAAGATGTCTGCGCATCTTCCGCCCCATTGCATTTATGATTGTCTGCTTTTTTATTTTGTTTAAGCATTCTACTGAAGGATGATGTCTGATTCGTCAGCCGCAGCCTCTGTCTCAGCATCTAGCGCCTCTGTCTCCTGCTCCTCTGACGCGGAGGCCTCTGTCTCCTCTGTCAGCTGAGCATCCGGCAGCTCATCGGCGGATACCATGTCATCCGCCAGGATCTCATCGTCCTCTTCCTCCACGGCCAGATCTGTGCTGAGCTTGACATCCCGGTACTTTCTCATACCTGTACCGGCCGGAATGTGCTTACCAATGATGACGTTCTCCTTCAGACCTACCAGCGGGTCAACCTTGCCCTTGATGGCAGCCTCTGTCAGCACCTTGGTTGTCTCCTGGAAGGAGGCAGCTGACAGGAAGGAGTTTGTTGCAAGGGAGGCCTTGGTGATACCCAGCATGATCTGCTCGCCTGTGGCCGGCTCCTTGCCCTCTGCCATGAGCTCTTTGTTCTTGTCCTCGAACTCCAGCGCATCCACCATGGTGCCCGGCAGATAGCCTGTGTCTCCGCTCTCTTCCACGCGGATCTTCTTCAGCATCTGGCGCACGATAACCTCAATGTGCTTGTCGTTGATATCAACACCCTGGAGACGGTATACGCGCTGTACCTCCTGGATCATGTAATCCTGCACAGCCCGAAGTCCCTTGATCTTCAGGATATCGTGGGGGTTCACGCTACCTTCAGTGAGCTCGTCGCCGGCCTCCAGCACCTGTCCGTCCTGGATCTTGATGCGTGATCCGTAGGGGATGAGGTAGGCCTTGGACTCGCCTGTCTCGTCGTTGGTAACGATGACCTCGCGCTTTTTCTTTGTATCGTTGATCGTCGCTTTTCCTGCAAACTCTGTGATGATGGCAAGACCCTTCGGCTTTCTGGCCTCGAAAAGCTCCTCCACACGAGGAAGACCCTGTGTGATGTCGTCTCCGGCCACACCGCCGGTGTGGAAGGTACGCATGGTCAGCTGTGTACCCGGCTCACCGATGGACTGAGCCGCGATGATGCCGACTGCCTCACCTACCTGAACAGGCTCGCCTGTTGCCATGTTGGCGCCGTAACACTTTGCGCACACGCCGTTGTGGCAGCGGCAGGTCAGGATGGTGCGGATCTTGATCTTCTTGGGCGTCTCGCCGTTCTCGTCCACGCCCTTCTTCATGATCAGCTCTGCCCTCTTCGGGGTCACCATATGGTTGGCCTTCACGAGCACATTGCCGTCTTTATCTTTGATGCTCTCGCACAGGTAGCGCCCTGTGATACGCTCCTGCAGGCTCTCGATTTCCTCGTTGCCCTCCATAAATGCATGGACGTACATGCCGGGGATCTCCTCACCCTCCTGGCGGCAGTCCACCTCACGGATGATGAGCTCCTGGGAGACGTCTACCAGACGTCTTGTCAGGTAACCGGAGTCGGCTGTTCGAAGAGCTGTATCGGACAGACCCTTACGCGCTCCGTGGGCTGACATGAAGTACTCCAGTACGTCCAGACCCTCACGGAAGTTGGACTTGATAGGCAGCTCGATGGTACGTCCTGTCGTATCTGCCATCAGTCCACGCATGCCGGCAAGCTGTTTGATCTGCTTGTCAGAACCACGGGCTCCTGAGTCAGCCATCATGAAGATGTTGTTGTATTTATCCAGACCGGAAAGCAGCGCCTCTGTCAGGGCGTCGTCAGTTGCCTTCCATGTTTCTACGACTTCTTTGTATCGCTCCTCCTCTGTGATCAGACCACGCTTGAAGTTCTTTGTGATCCGGTCCACAGTCTCCTGCGCCTGCTCGATCATCTCCGGCTTCTGCGGCGGCACGGTCATGTCGGAAATAGACACGGTCATGGCCGCTCTTGTGGAGTATTTGTAGCCGATGGCCTTTACATTGTCCAGCACCTCTGCGGTGGCTGTGGCGCCGTGGGTGTTGATGACCTTCTCCAGGATCTGCTTGAGCTGCTTCTTGCCCACATGGAAGTCGATCTCCGGAAGGAGCTCATTTCCCTCCACCTCGCGGTCTACAAAGCCAAGGTCCTGGGGGATGATCTCGTTGAAGAGCATCCTTCCAAGAGTGGAGGCGATGGTACCTGTCTTCACGGTTCCGTCAGGCATAGTCCTGGACACACGCACCCTGATCTTGGAGTGGAGTGTCAGCGCCTGGTTCTCGTAGGCCAGGATAGCCTCGTTTACGCTCTTGAAGAACTTGCCCTCTCCCAGCGCTCCCGGTCTCTCCTGTGTCAGATAGTAGATACCGAGGACCATATCCTGTGAGGGAACGGCCACCGGTCCGCCGTCTGAAGGCTTCAGAAGGTTGTTCGGTGAGAGCAGAAGGAAACGGCACTCTGCCTGGGCCTCAACGGACAGGGGCAGATGGACAGCCATCTGGTCTCCGTCGAAGTCCGCGTTGTAGGCGGTACATACAAGGGGATGAAGCTTGATGGCTTTACCCTCTACCAGGATAGGTTCAAATGCCTGGATACCAAGCCTGTGCAGCGTAGGAGCACGGTTCAGCATGACCGGGTGCTCCTTGATGACATCCTCCAGCACATCCCATACCTCGGGCTGGAGCCTTTCCACCATCTTCTTTGCGTTCTTGATGTTGTGGGCTGTGCCGTTCTGTACCAGCTCTTTCATAACGAAGGGCTTGAACAGCTCGATGGCCATCTCCTTGGGGAGGCCGCACTGGTAGATCTTCAGCTCAGGTCCCACGACGATAACGGAACGTCCGGAGTAGTCTACACGCTTTCCAAGAAGGTTCTGACGGAAACGTCCGGATTTTCCTTTCATCATATCAGAGAGTGACTTCAGGGCGCGGTTTCCGGGTCCTGTGACCGGACGGCCCCTTCTTCCGTTGTCGATAAGGGCGTCCACCGCCTCCTGGAGCATTCTCTTCTCGTTTCTAACGATAATGTCCGGCGCGCCCAGCTCGAGCAGGCGTTTCAGACGGTTGTTTCTGTTGATGATCCTTCTGTAAAGGTCATTTAAGTCGCTGGTGGCGAAACGTCCGCCGTCCAGCTGTACCATAGGACGGAGATCCGGCGGGATCACCGGGATGGCTGTCAGGATCATCCACTCCGGCTTGTTTCCGGACTCCCGGAAGGCTTCCACTACCTCCAGGCGCTTCACGATCCTTGCCCTCTTCTGGCCGCTGGCCCCTTCCAGGCCGGCTGTCAGCTCCTCGTACTCTTTGTCCAGGTCGATGGTCTCCAGAAGCTCCTTGATGGCCTCAGCACCCATTCCCACACGGAAGGCGCTGCCCCATTTCTCTCTCGCTTCCTGGTACTCCTGCTCAGACAGCACCTGTTTGTACATCAGGTCTGTCTCGCCCTTGTCCAGCACGATGTAGGAGGCAAAGTAGAGCACCTTCTCCAGAGTCCTGGGGGACAGATCCAGGATCAGTCCCATGCGGCTCGGGATCCCCTTAAAGTACCAGATATGTGACACCGGAGCGGCCAGGGCGATATGGCCCATACGCTCGCGGCGCACGCTGGATTTCGTCACTTCGACGCCGCAGCGGTCGCAGACAACGCCTTTGTAACGGATCTTTTTATATTTACCACAATGACACTCCCAGTCCTTGCTGGGTCCGAAGATGCGCTCACAGAACAGGCCGTCCTTTTCCGGCTTCAGCGTCCTGTAGTTGATGGTCTCCGGCTTTGTGACCTCGCCTCTGGACCACTCAAGGATCTTCTCCGGTGACGCCAACCCGATCTTGATGGCGTCAAAGGTCATTGTCTGATAGGTTTGTTCCTTTTTTGTTTCCGGCATACTGGCACCCCTTCCTAAAATTCATCGTCTGATATTTCGTTAAACTCGATACCCAGATCGTCGTCCTCGGCATCGCTGTCAGGCTCTTCCACGTCCACAAGCTCCTCGCCCTGGAATTCCTGCGCAGTGTAGCCGTGGTCTCCCAGGTTCTCGTCGTCACTGTGGTATTTTCTGTCCTCGTTCATCAGTGAGCGGAAATCTGTCTCTCCCATATCCACGGTCTCCAGGATCTCCACCTCTTCGCCGCCCTGCAGCACGCGGACATCCAGCGCCAGTGACTGCAGCTCCTTGAGCAGTACCTTGAAGGCCTCGGGAATACCTGGCTCCGGAATGTTCTCCCCTTTGATGATGGCCTCGTATGTCTTCACACGCCCCACCACATCGTCGGATTTCACTGTCAGGATCTCCTGCAGTGTGTAGGATGCACCGTAGGCCTCCAGAGCCCAAACCTCCATCTCTCCGAAACGCTGTCCGCCGAACTGGGCTTTTCCTCCCAGAGGCTGCTGTGTTACCAGTGAGTAGGGGCCGGTAGAGCGGGCATGGATCTTGTCGTCTACCAGGTGGTGCAGCTTCAGATAGTGCATGTGCCCGATGGTAACCGGGCTGTCGAAGAACTCGCCGGTACGGCCGTCCCGCAGACGCACCTTACCGTCTCTGGAGATGGGAACCCCCTTCCACAGCTCTCTGTGGTCTCTGTTGTCAGAGAGATACTGGAGTACCTCCGGGAGCAGCTCCTCTTTGTGTTTTGCCTCAAACTCTTCCCAGCTCAAGTTCACGTAGTCGTTGGCCAGATCCAGAGTGTCCATGATATCGTTCTCGTCAGCTCCGTCAAATACCGGTGTGGCAATGTTGAAGCCCAGGGCCTTGGCAGCCAGCGACAGATGGATCTCCAGCACCTGTCCGATGTTCATACGGGAAGGCACGCCCAGCGGGTTCAGCACGATGTCCAGAGGACGTCCGTTTGGCAGGAAGGGCATATCCTCCACGGGAAGCACACGGGAAACGACACCCTTGTTTCCGTGACGTCCGGCCATCTTGTCACCCACGGAGATCTTTCTCTTCTGGGCAATGTAGATGCGGACCGCCTGGTTCACGCCGGGTGACAGCTCGTCGCCGTTCTCCCTTGTAAACACTTTGGCATCCACCACGATACCGTACTCGCCGTGGGGTACCTTCAGGGAGGTGTCTCTCACCTCTCTGGCCTTCTCGCCAAAGATGGCGCGCAGAAGTCTCTCCTCCGCTGTCAGCTCTGTCTCTCCCTTGGGAGTTACTTTTCCGACAAGGATATCGCCTGCGCGGACCTCAGCGCCGATGCGGATGATTCCTCTCTCATCCAGGTTCTTCAGGGCGTCATCACCCACGCCGGGGATGTCCCTTGTGATCTCCTCAGGTCCCAGCTTGGTGTCGCGGGCCTCCGCCTCGTACTCTTCTATATGAATGGATGTGTAAACGTCGTCCTGTACCAGCCTCTCGCTTAAGAGAACCGCGTCCTCGTAGTTGTAGCCCTCCCATGTCATGAAGCCGATGAGGGGGTTCTTTCCAAGGGCCATCTCGCCGTTGGATGTGGAAGGTCCGTCCGCGATGACTTCACCCTTCTCCACCCGGTCGCCCTTGAAGACGATAGGTCTCTGGTTGTAGCAGTTGCTCTGGTTGCTTCGCTGGAACTTGGTCAGCTTGTATTTCTTAAGCATGCCGTCATCCTGACGGATGGTGATCTCATTAGAGGTGGAGCGCTCTACAACGCCGCCCTCCTCTGCCAGCACGCACACGCCGGAGTCAACAGCTGCCTTCTCCTCCATACCTGTACCAACCACAGGGGCCTCGGTCATGAGAAGCGGCACTGCCTGGCGCTGCATGTTGGATCCCATCAGCGCACGGTTGGCGTCGTCGTTCTGCAGGAAGGGGATCAGGGCTGTCGCCACGGAGAACACCATCTTCGGGGACACGTCCATGTAGTCGAACATGGAGCGCTCATACTCCTGTGTCTCCTCCCGGTAACGACCGGACACATTTTTGTGTACGAAATGACCTTCCTCATCCAGAGGCGTGTTCGCCTGCGCCACATGATAGTTGTCCTCTTCATCTGCTGTCATGTAGACAACTTCGTCTGTGACTCTCGGATTTTTCGGGTCAGATTTATCTATTTTTCTGTACGGAGCCTCAACAAATCCGTACTGGTTGATCCTCGCGTAGCATGCGAGGGAGTTGATCAGACCGATGTTGGGTCCCTCAGGCGTCTCGATGGGGCACATTCTTCCGTAGTGGGAATAATGTACGTCGCGGACCTCAAATCCGGCACGGTCTCTGGACAGACCGCCAGGTCCGAGGGCGGACAGACGTCTCTTGTGAGTCAGCTCGCCCAGAGGGTTGTTCTGATCCATGAACTGGGACAGCTGGGAGGATCCGAAGAACTCCTTCACAGCAGCGGTCACAGGCTTGATATTGATCAGGGACTGGGGTGAAATGCCCTCCAGATCCTGTGTGGTCATCCTCTCTCGAACCACTCTCTCCAGACGGGACAGACCGATCCTGTACTGCTTCTGGAGCAGCTCGCCCACGGCGCGGATACGACGGTTGCCCAGGTGGTCGATGTCATCGTCATTTCCAAGGCCGTACTCCAGATGGATATTATAGTTAATGGAAGCAAGAATATCTTCCTTTGTAATATGCTTCGGGATCAGGTCGTGGATATCCCGCTTGATGGCGCTCTTGAGCTCGTCGATATCCCCTGCCGTCTCCTCCAGAAGCCCGGACAGCACAGGATAGTATACCAGCTCTGTCACGCCCACTTCCTTGGGATCAATGTCCACGATGGACTGCAAGTCCACCATCATGTTGGAGAGGACTTTTACCTTTCTCTCCTCCTCCGGCCTGTCGATCCACACGTAGGGAATGGCCGCGTTCTGGATGTCGTCCGCCATCTCTCTTGTCAGCTTGGTGCCCGCCTCGGCAATCACCTCTCCGGTGATGGGGCTCACCGCGTCCTCGGCCAGCACGTGACCTGCGATGCGGTTTCTCAGCATCAGCTTCTTGTTGAATTTATAGCGTCCGACTTTGGCAAGGTCGTAGCGTCTCGGATCAAAGAACATGCTTGTGATCAGGCTCTCCGCGCTGTCCACCGCGAGCGGCTCGCCGGGACGGATCTTCTTGTACAGCTCGAGAAGACCTTCCTGGTAGTTTGTAGCAGCATCCTTCTCAAAGCTGGCCAGGATCTTGGGCTCCTCGCCGAACAGGTCAATGATCTCGGGATTGGTCCCAATGCCGAGGGCGCGGATCAGCACAGTGATCGGCACCTTCCTTGTTCTGTCTACACGCACATAGAAAACGTCATTTGAATCTGTCTCATATTCCAGCCATGCTCCCCGGTTTGGAATGACAGTGGAGGAAAACAGTCTTTTACCCAGCTTGTCATGCGCGATGCCGTAGTAGATACCGGGCGAACGCACGAGCTGGCTTACGATAACTCGCTCTGCACCATTGATCACAAAAGTTCCCGTCGCTGTCATCAGCGGCAGGTCTCCCATGAAGATCTCATGCTCATTGATCTCGTCTGTCTCCTTGTTGTGAAGCCTTACGCGCACCTTCAGCGGGGCCGCATAGGTGGCATCGCGCTCCTTACACTCCTCGATCGAGTACTTTACGTCTTTCTCGCACAAGGTGAAATCCACAAACTCCAGGCTGAGCTTGCCGCTGTAGTCTGTGATCGGAGAAATGTCATCAAATACTTCTTTTAATCCCTCGTCAAGGAACCACTGATAGGAGTCTTTCTGGACTTCGATCAGGTTGGGCATCTGAAGCACTTCTTTTTGCCTGGAATAGCTCATGCGGGAATTTTTTCCACTTTTAATAGGACGAATTCTGTTTTTCTCCATATGACGTTTCACTCCTCGTTTATTTTTTGTGAGGTTTAACCGAGCAAACCCCCTGTTTTTATTACACTCTCGCACATTGTGCCATCGATAATGACACAGTTTTTCATAATGATGCACCCTATATAATACAACAAGCCCTGGAGGGGTGTCAAGGACTTTTTTAATTTCAGACGTAATACTTTTGAAAAGTATTACGTCTGAAATTAAGTCAACCGGTGCATCGTTGTGCATATACCCCCGGGGAATTGTGTCCCATCAGACACAATTCCCGATCCCGCCGCATTTCCGCTTCCAACAAAAGCGCGAAAAAAGGCCGCTTGCGGGTCTTCTGTTGTAAAACCCTCAAGCGGTCCTCTCTGTTTTTTATAAACAATTTGTCATGTTCAAATTTATATGCTTTGCTCTGAACACTTGAATTATTTAAGGTTAACCTCTGCGCCCTCAGCCTCGAGTTTAGCCTTGATCTCCTCAGCCTCAGCCTTGGAAGCGCCCTCTTTAACAACCTTCGGTGCGCCGTCAACAAGCTCTTTAGCCTCTTTCAGGCCAAGACCTGTGATCTCACGAACAACCTTGATAACCTTAACCTTGGAAGCGCCTGCTGCTACAAGCTCTACATCAAACTCGTCCTTCTCCTCTGCTGCTGCAGCTCCGTCTCCGGCTGCTGCCGCAACTACAACGCCTGCTGCTGCAGATACGCCGAACTCTTCTTCGCATGCTTTAACTAACTCGTTTAATTCTAATACTGATAACTCTTTGATCGCATCGATCATTTCAGCTGTTGTTAACTTAGCCATTTCATTGTCCTCCATTAATTTCTTTTTGATTTTTTAATCTTCCAAACCCTGTTTGGTGTCTCTGCTGGCTGCTGTCAGGCAGCTGCCAGTCGTCTGCTTTTCCTGTCAGACTCAAACCGCTGATTACTCAGCCGGTGTCTCTGCTGCCTCTGCTGCGGGAGCTTCCTCAGCCGGAGCCTCTGCGCTCTCCTCTGCAGGAGCGGCCTCTCCACCCTGCTCTGCGATCTGCTTGATAACGCGAGCAAAGTTTGTGATCGGTGACTGCATGCTTCCAAGCAGTCTGGAGAGAAGCTCTTCTCTTGACGGGATCTTAGCCAGTTCAGTCAGTCCAGCAACGTCGTAAACTGTTCCTTCGACAACACCGCCCTTTAACTCAAGAGCCTTTGCATCCTTAGCGAATTTGCACAGGATCCTTGCCGGAGCTGTAGCGTCATCCTTAGAGATGGCGATAGCGCTGGGGCCTTCCAGATGCTCTTCCAGAGCAGCGAACTCTGTTCCCTCAAAAGCTCTCTTCATCATTGTGTTCTTGCAGACTTTGTAGATGATACCAGCTTCTCTTAACTGCTTACGGAGCTCTGTGTCCTGAGCAACAGTTAATCCGCGGTAGTCAACCAGCACGACTGACTCAGCGCCTGTGATGTCATCAACAATCGCCTGAACGATAGGCTGTTTTAACTCAACTTTTGCCACGAATGGTGCACCTCCTTGTTAGATTTTGGTTCTTGCACCGCCGACAGATTGATGGCTGAATAAAAATCCCCTCTGCGCCCAAAGACACAGAGGGGTAGAAATTCATACACAACGTACTAAATCTATTCTTCCTCGGCAGGCGTTTTCATACTTACGCTTTTCAGCACCTGCTGTCTTCGGCAGTTACTACTGTAATTTAGCACACTTGTTTATACTTGTCAATGTATTTTTCAACTTTTTCCGGTTTTTTATAGCTCTACACCGGGTATTACTCGGTTTTTCTGCGCCTGCTTCTGACTGCCGCGCAGACCGCCACAGCTCCTGCCACCACACTCTCTGGCAGTGCAACAGAAAAACACCCCGGGCACTGTTCTCAAAACAATGTCTCCGGGGTGTGTATATGCGTCAATCTCTGCTCTCTGATTAAGCCAGCTTAACCGGATTAAGCTTCACGCCAGGTCCCATTGTAGATGTAAGTGTCACGCTCTTTAAGAACTGACCCTTTACAGCTGCCGGTCTGGCCTTGTTGATCGCATCAATAAGCGTCTGGAAGTTGTCTGCAAGCTGCTCCTCGGTAAAGGAAGCCTTACCGATCGGCACGTGGATAATGTTTGTCTTGTCAAGTCTGTATTCGATCTTACCAGCTTTGATGTCCTGGATTGCCTTTGTAACATCCATGGTTACTGTTCCAGCCTTCGGGTTCGGCATCAGGCCCTTGGGTCCAAGTACACGTCCGAGACGTCCAACAACGCCCATCATGTCTGGTGTAGCAACTACTACGTCGAACTCAAACCAGTTCTCGTTCTGGATCTTCGGGATCAGCTCATCGCCGCCTACGTAGTCAGCGCCTGCTGCCTTTGCCTCCTCAGCCTTTGCGTCTTTCGCAAACACGAGGATGCGCACCTTCTTACCAGTTCCGTGGGGCAGTACAACGGCGCCGCGGATCTGCTGATCAGCGTGACGTCCGTCACAGCCTGTTCTGATGTGAGCCTCAATAGTCTCATCGAATTTTGCCACTGCTGTCTTCTTTACTAAAGAAATTGCCTCTTCTTTGTCGTAGAGTGTTCCTCTCTCGATAGCTTTTGCAGCTTCTGTATATTTCTTTCCTCTTTTCATTTTAAAAAATACCTCCTTGTGGTAATGTCGGGATAACCCTCCCACTTACTGTTCCTGTTGACTCAAATCGCTCTTACTCTTCTACTGTAACACCCATGCTCCTGCATGTACCTGCGATCATGCTCATAGCTGCCTCAAGGCTTGCTGCGTTCAGGTCAGGCATCTTTGTCTCAGCGATCTCCTGAAGCTGAGCCTTTGTGATCTTTGCAACTTTCTGTTTGTTCGGCACACCGGAACCGGATTTCAGATTGCAGGCCTTCTTGATCAGGACTGCTGCCGGAGGTGTCTTTGTAACGAAGCTGAAGCTTCTGTCGTTGTAAACGGTGATTACTACAGGGATAATCAGATCTCCCTGGTCAGCTGTCTTTGCGTTGAACTGCTTTGTGAACTCAACAATGTTAACTCCGTGCTGTCCAAGTGCAGGTCCGACCGGAGGAGCCGGAGTTGCCTTGCCGGCAGGAATCTGTAATTTGATATAACCTTCTACTTTTTTTGCCATTTTCATTACCTCCTTGTGGTATTGTCGGGACGGACGTCCCTCCCACTACTGACTACAATTTTTTCACTTCAGCGAAACTTATTTCTACTGGCGTTTCGCGGCCAAACAGCTCAACATTGATGGTCAGGCTCTGCTTAGCGGCATTGATGGACTGCACAACACCCACTGTATCCGCCCATGCACCGGCGATGACCTTGACGCTGTCGCCCACCTCGTAATCCACCACGTAATTCTCGCGCCGGATGCCAAGGGGCGCCATCTCCTCGTCTGTCAGGGGTACCGGCTTGGAGCCAGGTCCCACAAACCCTGTCACACCTCTTGTGTTGCGGACCACATACCATGTGTCGTCATTCATGATCATGTGAATGAGCACATAGCCGGGGAACATCTTTTTCTGTGTTACCTTCTGCACCCCGTTCTTCGTCTCCACAACATCCTCCAGTGGAACCCGCACCTCCAGGATCTGCGCCTCCAGATGTCTGTTCTCCACTGTCTTGTCAATGTTGGCCTTCACTTTGTTCTCATACCCGGAATAGGTATGAACAACGTACCATTTTGCCTCTGACATATAATCACCTTTCTTGCTTACAGTCTTACAGTCCTACTAAAAAATCTACTCCGTTCTGCGCAAGGAAATCGATGATCGCGATGATGATCCCCAGCACGACGGATACGGAAACAACCGCTGCTGTCTGTTTAGCAAGTGTCACCTTGTCTGGCCAGATGATCTTTTTGAATTCTGAGCTAAGACCCTTGAACCAGCTTTTCTTCTGAGTTTTTTCCTTACTCACGACATTCACTCCTTTTGCCAGCGACTATTTTGTTTCTTTGTGCAATGTGTGTGATTTACAGAATCTGCAGTATTTCTTTGTTTCCATGCGCTCCGGATGAGTTTTCTTATCCTTCGTCATGTTGTAGTTACGATGCTTGCACTCTGTACACTCTAATGTAATTCTTGTACGCACAACTTCCACCTCGCTTCATTTTCTTAATGTTGACGTGTTGCCCCGGCGGTCTTGAACCGGGCGCCTTAAATTTAGGCATAAAAAAAAGACCTGCTTCCATCGCCACAATAATATACCATAGTATAGCGTTGGAAGTCAAGCCTGTTTTTTGGGGCATGCTTTGTCTGTGTTTTTTGGGGCATGCTTTGTCTGTGCTTTTCCTTAATCCAGTTCCTTACATATTTAAATATAATTTAAATATAAGCCTTCTGCCTTTTCCCGTCCTGCTGTAGAGATACTCCGCGGCCCGGCCAAGGAAGTACCACAGAAGCTCTTCTTTGTTTCGCAGCATGAGCCTTTAAGTAAATATTTGTATATGAAAAAGAAAAATACCAGCTCTTGGCTGATATTTCTCTCACTTCTCTATAAGAGGCGCAGACCGGATTTGAACCGGTGAATCGAGGTGTTGCAGACCAGCAAAAAAATCCTCGGAACCCGCTAAAACTCTGGGGAATTTCAAATGTGTCCACCTTATTTCCACCCTATTCCACTAAATTCAAACCGAGCAGTCGTGCCAACTAAGGTATTCCAAATGTCCAAAGACTGCCATTATACTGCTGTTTCTGTGCCTCAATCGTTACGCACTCATTATAAGCTATAAGTCTGCCTTTCGTCTACGTTGTTTTGAAACTTTTAATATTTTACATTACATATTAATCCATTGGAGGACTAAACATATGAAATATCAATTAGAAATCAAACAGCTTGTGGATTATCCACGCTGCCGGATCTACCGGTCATTTATCCGAAATCTTATGGAAGATAGGAACATCCGTACCAACGGAGGCTCCTATCTTTTTTATTATATCGTTCTCTGCTCATATGCGAATTACCGAATGTCCAGACGGAGACTTGAAGGTATGTCATATACTCTGCAGGCAGGTGAATGGATTTGTCCGATTACAGAATTACAGGAAGCGTTTCGTTTCCGCTTCCATCACCAGGTAATCTCAGTGTTGCAATTTCTGGAAGAACAACATTATGTTTCCTATTCCATCCTCGGAAAGAATCGGCTGGTCAAGTTCTCAATCCTGGACTGGAAAACAGAGAATACGATTCTTGGATACAGTTACCCCTGCCAGAAAGACAGCGGATTCTATTTCTTTCCGATTACCAAAGTCCATGAACTGATCAGCATTGGAAAATGCTCGGAAATGGATATCCTGCTGGATCTCTGGATACACGCTGTCTACAACGATGTTCAGGTGCAGGGATCAGATTTGGGGCCGGTGGTGTATTTTCGGAACCATACCGGAAGTCCGGTAACAAATTATACGGAACTGGCTGAACGCTGGGGGCGCTCCCGGGCAACGGTCTGCCGTATTCTGAAGAAAATGGATTCGTTAGATCTGCTGACCTTAATCCCTTTTACCGGCTCACACGGCAGCATCATCTACTTGAACAACTATCTGTCTACTATGTTCTCCATCAGTGATGTTCTCATTGACAAAGAAGAGGTTGCGCTTGCCTTAAGCCTGCCCATTCAGGTGCCGGATGATCCGGATAGCGTTTCAGAACCAGACATTACAGAGCAGATCAGCATTTCAGATGAGTCCGATAGCGTTCCAAAACCGGTGATTCGTTACGTCGTTGGAAAAGTGGCAGATTTACTGCAAACACAGGGGCTTCCCTGCTGTCAGTGCAGGAAAGCCCGTTACCAATTATCTCGGTTATCAGACAGCAGGGGAGGGTTAAACAGTATCTATAGTCTTGAGATTATCTGCCCCTACGGGAACATGGCCTATCGGTTTGAACTATCCATGACACCACGGGAAGATCCACCCACACTGTTCACCGAAATTCCTGCTGTAGCATTGAAAGGAGGCTCTGCTCATGCCTAGAACAAAGAAAAATCATATCGTCCAAAATGAAGATCCAAGATTCCATAATACCTATCAGTTTTTAAAGCACTATCGCGACGCCACGTACAGTCTGAAGGTGGTGGTGCACCAGCTTGAAACGCAATTCCAGATTGACTATGGAACATCCATAGATCATTTCCTGGATTCCATCTATGCTGCAGGGGCGGATTTGAACGGTTCGGATATCGAAGAACGGGCAAAAAGTATCGAGAGGAGCAACAAAATGCTCAAACTCCTTGACTCTGCTGTTGATCTGCTGCGGAGCAATCATAAGTACGGGGAGCAATACTACTGGATTCTCTACTACTCCTTTCTCTCCCCGCAGGAGCTGAGGAACACCGACGAGATCATAGACCGTCTTGCACCGCATATAGACAGGCTTTCTTACCGCACCTTTTACCGGAGACGACACGCTGCCATAGAAGCGCTCAGTGCAATCTTATGGGGATTTACTGCCAAAGAAACCATTCATCTGCTGGAGCAGTTTTTCCCGGAAGAGGGAGCGTCACAAAATGGCAGTACATTGGCACAGAGATGCGATTGATGGGGTAATCCGGCAGTGCTACAATAGTCATGCTTATAGTTTTCAAATTTTGTCAGCACCCTCAGAAGGTGCTTTTTTTGTACCTGTAAACCACTGACTATCCCGAAAACTGCCAATCTTACACGTAGACTTGTACGTGAATAATACGTGCAGAGTATCACGTACTGATTACGTTTATCTGCACGTACAGACAGAATAACAAGGAGATTCAGAAATGAAGACGAGAGAAGAAATATACAGCCAGGAAGGTGCTTCCCTCCTGCACATTATCACCACATACCATGCATTGACCTATGAACAGGTTATCCGCAGTTTCCGAAAAAAGCCGGATACAATAAGTCACCTGATTCAAAATCTTTTGAAACAGGGGCGCATTTACTACGATCCTGACAAGAATCTGCTTTTAGATCGTCCGGAAGCTGCTGACGAAGCCAATGCTGGGATTATTGCAGCATATTGGGTTATGCTGGACTTTGAGAAGGCAGTCGTGTATCACACCAGCGGAGAATTTCCCGTTACGATTAATTTTTTCTCCAATGCAGAGGAATATGAGATCATTTATGTTCCAGAAGGGAAAGAATTCCTTTTAAACCGTATTCTCGCCAAACAGAAGACCGATGCGAACCGGCTGATTATTGTTTCGACTCCGGATCAGGCTCGGGAACTTCATATTCCCCATGTACTTGCTTTCTGTACGGTGGCATCAGATGGAACGGTCAGCTACTACCAGAAAGGAGGAGATCACTCATAGACTCTACAGAACTTCTACAGCGGATAGAGACGATTGAGAATGGAATGGATAAGCTCAAAAATACAGTTTTCGCAATGAAAATGACCGACATCCGAAAATATCCGGCCAATTATGAAGAACTCAGTACTGACGCTGCACTGCGGGCAGAACGGCTGGCATGTCAGCTACGGAATATTATTTTTGCCACAGATATCCTTCCGAAGCCGGAATATATGGATCGTGCTGCCAAAGTCCAGGGAATCCAGTTTGATACGGACGGTAGTATCCTGAGAATTCGTCTGCCCGGGCTGCTTCCCAAGCGGAAAGTGCGCACAAACATAGGTTACATCAACGATCCTTTGTATTATAGCCTCAAGTCTTACCTGGCTGAGAATCCGGTTCCCGTTTTTGTAAACTGTGTCGTTTGCTTTATCCAGGTATATGACCGCAAACTGCCCCTTAGACGTATCCGTGACTACGACAATATGGAATTTAAACAGATCCTGGATACTATTTCACCGTTTGTTCTAAAGGATGATAGCGGGCTTTACTGCGACTCCTACCATACAACGGAATTAGGGAATGAGGACTATACTTCTGTCAACATTATGGAGAAATCCGTATTTCCCGCATGGCTTCGAAGTATGAATGAGCAGATATCTGACCTGTCGGAATTTTCCTGATTTCAGCCGATTTTTTACCGACATAGGTAATTACGCCAGATAACCGCTGAATTTTCTGCTTCGCTGCCTGATATTGGCCCGCCGGATTTACCCAAGTCGGGAGTCTGATGGGTATTTTTTTAGGAGTGATGCTTATTCTAAAAGACTCAACACGTTATCATCTTCTGGAGCTGACGGCACTTTGCGGAGAGTTTCCTGCAGATCAGTTATATCGGCTGATTCCCAGTTCATCCTATGCTGAAAAAGTAATTACTCAGCTTAAATCGGAAAAACTGCTGCGGGTTCACTACCGGGATAAACTAAGAGGATACCGTCTCACTAAGCGCTCCAAGGAGTATCTCTTACAGGAAGCTCCAAAGCGCTTCGCCCTGTATCTCACCGGTAATGCAGACACAAATCAGATCCGGTCAGAAAAGAGTCGGCGTCTCCGGCTCCATCTCAGGGCAGAAGGATATCTTACATTGTTTCATGCGGGAATCCCTGTTTTTCCTGATGAGAAGCCAGATCTGTTCCTCCCCGGCTATAAAGCTGGTATCTGGAATGCGCGAAGCTATCCATTGTTTTATTCCGCAAGGGAAATCAAACGACTGGGAGATGATACAACAAAGATCCGTAATTCACGGTGCATGGGAATCGTGCTCACGTCAGAATGCGTCTTTGCAATCTATAATACCGGAAACGCCCTGATGAAATGGGAATATCGGACGGAAATTCGCGTCAACGCATTTTTGCAACAGTATTTATCCGGGAATCCCTATCCCGGCATTCCAAAGGTCCGCGCGATTATGCTGGGCCGGGATATGGACATGGCGTACCGACTGTTGACCAGCACGGGCGGCCACAAGAAAGCATTCTTCTCATTGGACACTTCCTATGAGCACTTTCACTATGTTCCAAACACACCAGAGGGAGATCTGCTGTTAAAAGTATTGTGCAGTCCTCCGCTCCAGAAAAAATTAAATCAACTGCTCAGATCAGACTTGCTGCCGCCGGATCGACAGCTTGCCATTGAGCATGATGCCCTTACTTCTGAGAAAGATGTTGTGCTGTTTGCGTATGATTTTGACATGCTGCGCATCAACAAATTCAATACTGCCTTAAAGCTGTTTGGCCGCCGCGGTGTTCTCATCGCTTTCGACTTTCAGCTTCCTGTGCTGAAGGCTTTCCTGGGGGAAGACCTGCAGTATTCCAGTATTGACCTTCTGAAGTTTAAAAGGGGTTTTTTACATGGACCATAAATGGTGGAAATCAATTTTTCTTCTGCCAATTATCGGCTGCACTCTTTATGCCGGAGGATATGTCGCTCAGTTTATACGCAACTATCAGCTCTGGGAACGGGAAGGGCATTTTGCAGGGGATGGCACAAATCCCCTTCTTCCCTCCATCGCTCCGACAGAATGTTTCGCAGCCTTAACTGACTTCCCGTACAATCTGTATGGGATTTTTATTTGTCTGGCAGCCTTTGCTCTGCTGGCTTTCCTGCTTATGCGGATGGGCCTTGACAGAAACGGAGGCGTATCAGACCGAGAACGGAATCTAAGCTATTCCAATAAGGGGACCTATGGCACCTCCGGCTTTATGACACCGCAGGAGATGCACCAGGTTCTGGAACTTGTTGACAATGTAAAGCATACGAAAGGACAGATTCTCGGCAGGCTCGGGAACAAAGCAGTCTGTCTTCCGGAAGAAACCAGAATGAACCGCAATGTTGCGGTATACGGCGCATCCGGATCAATGAAATCCCGCGCCTATGTACGAAATGCAGCCTTTCAATGCGTTGCCCGCGGAGAAAGCCTGATATGCACCGATCCAAAATCAGAACTTTATGAGGATCTTGCAGTCTATCTGGAAAATAAGGGATATATCGTAAAAGTCTTTAACCTGGTAAGCCCTGAAAACTCCGACAGTTGGAACTGTCTCATGGAAATTGATGGTTCTGAAACAATGGCCCAGATATTTGCGGATGTGGTCATCCAAAATACCGGAACCGGCAAAGGGGATCGATTCTGGGATAACGCGGAGCTCAATCTTTTAAAGGCGCTGATCCTTTATGTGGAGCAGGGCTACCCGCCTGAAGCAAAAAATATCGGGCAGGTATACAAACTTCTGACCATGAGTTCCGAAAAGGAGCTGAATGCTCTTTTTGACCTCCTTCCGGTCAGTCATCCGGCAAAGGTGCCATACTGTATTTATAAGCAGGCATCCGAAACCGTGCGAAGCGGCGTAATCATCGGTCTTGGATCACGACTCCAGATCTTCCAGAACAAAATTATCCGGCAGATCACCTCATATGATGAGATTGACCTTACGCTGCCCGGCCAGAAAAAATGCGCTTATTTTTGTATTGTGAGCGATCAGGATCATAGTTTTGATTTCCTGTCCTCACTTTTTTTATCCTTTATTTTCATCAAATTAGTACGCTTTGCGGATATCCACGGTGAAAATGGGCAGCTCCCTGTGCCGGTCCATATCCTTGCAGATGAACTGGGCGCGGCTTCCGGAACAATCCTGGATCTTCAGACGAAGATCTCTGTGATCCGCAGCCGCCGTATCAGCATTAGCTGCATCTTCCAAAATCTGCCCCAGATGCAAAACCGCTATCCGTATAATGCATGGCAGGAAATTTTAGGAAATTGCGATTCCACAGTCTTTTTAGGCTGTACAGATCCAATTACTGCCACTTTTATATCCGAGCGCACGGGCATTGCCTCCGTCAATGTTTCTTCGGAGGCCAAACAGCTCAATAGCTGGCGTGTTTCTGATTATACTCCGGAATATCGCCGCACGGAGTCTATCGGCAAGAGAGCTGTACTGACTCCGGATGAAGTGCTGAGGCTGTCTCTGGATGAAGAACTCATTATCCTGCGAGGGCAGAAAGTGCTGAAAGCGAAGAAATATGATTATACAAGGCATCCCGAATCAAAGAAGCTAGTGAAACGGAAAGCCGCCAGTCATATTCCCAAATGGCGGGAGCTGCAGACGGAAGAATCCGACTATGCTCCGGCTGTACCAAAGCCTAAGCGCCCCGGCCGGAAAAAGAAGCGCCCGGATTTCCCTCCTGTACCTTCAGAAGATATGAATGTGCAGGAGCCGGAACCCTATTTTTCTCAAGAAACAGAGTTTGATGACCTGCTTTCTGAAGAGGATGATTTTCTGACACCCATAGATAAAAATTCAATTATGTCTTAAAGAAAGGATACAAACTATGCCAAATGAAATGAACAATATTTTAACTCTGGAAAATGACGCTGCAGTTGAAACACAAAAATCTAAGGAAGATCTGATATGGCACGAGATAACCAACGCTTACCGCACCCGCCGGATACTGACCGGGATGCTTGGCGGAATTGAAAAGCTGGAGGGCGGAGCTACAATCACGATCGTTTACTACAAAAACTTCCGTGTTGTCATCCCCATAACAGAAATGATGATCAATCTGATTGAAGATGAGACGCACAATTATGGGGAGCTGTCTCTGCGGCAGAATAAGATCGTAAACACAATGCTCGGCTGCGAGATTGACTTCATCATCAAGGGTCTGGACAGTAAAGAACGAAGCATTGTCGCAAGCCGGAAAGATGCCATGCTCAAGAAACGGCAGATCTTCTATTTTGATCAGGATTCATCCGGAACTCCGAAAGTCTATCCGGATCGGGTGGTGCAGGCCCGGGTGATCTCTGTTGCGGAAAAGGTCGTTCGCGCGGAGATATTCGGTGTGGAGACATCCATTCCCGCAAAGGATCTATCATTTGACTGGCTGGGTGATGCCAGAGAGCGTTTTCACGTCGGGGATCATATCCTTATCCGGATTCAGGAAGTAAAAGCAGAAGATCCGGAGCACATTTCCGTCCGGGCAGATGTAAAAAGTGTAGAAGGGGATACCAGCAAGGCAAATCTGGCACTTTGTAAGGTACAGGGAAAATATGCCGGCACGGTTGAAGATATCCATAACGGAACAGTATTCGTCAGGCTTCAGATCGGTGTCAATGCCATTGCCCATACCTGCTATGACAGCCGGACTGTAGGAAAAAAGGATGATGTTTCTTTTGTTGTTACTCACATAGACTCTGAGCGTAATGTGGCACTTGGGATTATTACAAGGATTATCCGGCAAAATCTATAACAATCTAGGGGGCAACTTTGCCCCCCTTTCCTATTTTAATTCATTATTATTATCAAAAAATGTGCAAAACTCATCATTTATTTTTATCATATACTCGATGAGTAATAGCAATATGTAAAAATAGTATTGATAATGTACTCCTTCATCATTACTGTCTGATTGTGTACCATGCATATATTTATTTCGGATATCAAGCCCATTATTATATTTTGATTTATTGAGTAAATAGTCTATCCAATTCTGCTCTGGAAGTGAAAAAAGTGTGCTTTCCATCTTAATTATTCTTTTATCATAAAGTAAGTCAAATAATCTCCTAAACTTTGGGGAATAATAATAGGAATTTATCACTTCATTTTTATGCAAATCCAACATAATAGAAAACAGATACCAATCTTTTATTTTCACATATCCATCTTTGTCATACAGAATCCAACCATTTTTCGCGAGCCATTCCAAATCATCTAAAGACGCCTCGCTAAAATCTTCCTTTTTAACATTTTCATGTGTTATTAACTCGGAAAAACTTTTATAGTTTTTATTTATCCGGGAAACCCAGTGTAACAAACATTGATCTGAAAAAAGCAAATATTGTATATGTTCAAATTCTGAACCTGTACCATAAATATATTTATTTTTAAGTAGACTGGGGATTTGTGATACCCCCACTGTACCTGATGTCATTTGCAATAATTCATGATCTATCTCACCATCTTCAACATATAATTTAAATTGCTTTAACACGGACTCCATTTCTGGTAACATATGCCTACATTTTTCTAAATATGAACTACTTGCCGATGGCAATTTAATCGTAAATCCAGAGATACCAAATTCATCTCTAAGATACTCGTTAAAGAACCACTGTATGACATCTTCTAATAATACACCTTGCCTTGCCAACTCCTGATAATACCCTTTTACCTGAAGTAACGCCAATGCCATTTTCATATAAAATATACTTCCAGCTAAATAATCATTTTGAGATCTAATAATTATTTTTTCCATTAAGATTGGTATCTCAGATTTCTTACTTACGAGCGGTATCCGCATCTCACGATCGGCAAACCCAAACAAATAAATAAAATTATTTAGTAATGTGGGATAATCTTTATTATTGGCAATCCACTTGCGATCATATATATAATACTGGCATTGTCTCTCCTGTTCCTCCTCTAATGGGATTGTACAGTCGCGAAAAGATACACAAATCTCATGATCTATTTTTACTCCCTTGTTTTCTCTCTCCATGTCAGTAATAATTTCTTTTCGTTTTCTTGCAGCATTCAATTTCACCTTATCACTAATTGGCAGTTGAGCATTACTGCGTACACCATATATAATTTCCAAATAATTGATATGAGCTAAAGGTGAATTAATATAATTCATAAATATCTCATTAATATCATCCTCTGAGAGCTCTGGTAAGCAGATAGAGTGTTTCGTATTTAAAGGATGAATTTCATATTTATCTAATAGTATTTTCGCTGCGTCGGGGGTGTTTAAAAACCATTCTCTTAAAACTTCAGTATAAAATTTTACTATCTGGGAATGCTCCAATATCTGCGTTATCAGCACTCTAGACTTATATATAACTTTTTTAAATGTGCCACTGCTTACTTTTTTATATATTTTATACCTTTCAAATAGTGTCCAAAAATCTTCTTTATATTCCCACTCTATTTCATCATATAGGTTTTGAAAATTCTCATCAATGATATGATTCATATATCTGCCAAGGTACTTTTCTAATATTTTTTCATATTGTAACGAAAGCTGATTTAATTCTTCTTGTTTCTGATATATCATTTTATCAGATTGCATCCAACGAAGTATATTATATATTTCAAGGACATCATTAATAGAAAAATCGTTTACATTTTCTTGTGAAACCGCTTGACTAATATTTTCTATCTTCTGTATAAATATATCAGTATCAGTCCAATGCAAATAGCCATATTTTATTCTTGTCATTTTAACCTCTTTATCTACACCGTTTTTATAAAAATTATAGCACTCAACATTTCACTGTGCCACCTTGTTTTACCTTTGCAAAATGTAGCTGGCATCCGCTTAGAAAGCTCAGAATTTCAATATTTCCCTATGAATAAGGTGGCAGAATAAGGTATCGCCTTAGACCCCGATCTTATTGCTAATAGAAGCCGGCCATGGTATATTTGTCTGGTATAATCTGGGAGAGAAACGGATGCGATTTCTGTCAGCCCTCTAAGATACAAAGGAGGGTGATGCCAATGAACGCTATGGAAGTAATGACATTAGTGCTTGTAATCTTTGCGGCTTTAACTTACATAGATCATCATAACGACAAAAAGAAATAGCATCCCATAACCGCCTAAAGTTCGAGATGCTATCGCTTTTTTGATAGATATAACTGAGGGCATCAGATCTTGCATCTGATTACCTTTCTACCCAGATTATACACTGAGGACTTGAATATTTCAAGTCCTCAATATCTTTCGTCAAGATAACTTAACTTTCTAGTTCATTGAATTCGGTCACATATTTCGCTGAATTTATCCATAATATCTTCCAGAGCCTTTTCACCATTCTCATAGTCGAGCTCTATTGTTCCTCTTTCAGTATCTTTGATATTTGTTTCAAAGGATAAAAGTTCATCCAATGACATTTCCCAGTAAAATCTAGTATCTACTATAAAATTTTCAATCTGTTTTCTTCCTACGTCATCTGCTTTTGCATATAAGAACCCACAGGTTGCTAAAACTGCTGCAAGCGGATTTTTTCTGATAAAATCACTATCTGCTATTCCTGCAAAGCCGGATCTATCACATTGGAAGACCCGCCTTATTTCATGTTCTAAGCTCACAGCATATCCTTGGGCTCTAATAACTGCGTTATCCATATGCAGTTACCTCCCTAAAAATTCTTTTGCCAAATACCTGCATCGCACCTTTTTTCTGTTCAAAAAAGGCACCCTACCTGGATGCCTAGAATACGCTATGAAAGAAATTCACATTTCTTTACGAACTCTATGCAGTTGTAAAGGTTCAATACATATTTGGCTGCTATATATTAACAACAGCGCTCTTGGTATTGATAATATAGCACATGTTATCAGCACTGTCAATAGTTGAGTGCTATTTTCTTGTTATTATATTGTACAAACCTCTTCCGGAGATACATCATCCCGGAACCCTTTAAACACTGGCTGACGCAAAGACTGTCTTGCATTGGGCATATACTCCACCACACATACATGATCCGGTTTTACCCATATCGCTCCATCATTCCCACTGGGCAAAAGATGAAAGGGGTTTGTTGCGTTTGCCATCAGCGACGAAATAACTTCTTTTGTCACACCAGAAGTCACATGCCCTTTATAGACAAGTGTGCCTTGCCTGTATTTAGCTAAAATAAGGCTAAAAATATGCCTTCCTTTCGGGATGTAGCCTGTGACAACGAATTCCTCATCAGCCATCCGTTTACATTTGATCCAATCCCGACTCCGTTTTCCCATCAGATATGCGCTGTCTTTTCTCTTGGCAACAATGCCTTCCAGTTCTCTTTGTTCTGCAGCCTGATACAACGCAATCCCATTTCCTTCAATATAGCGTGAAACTGCAATCCGGTTATTCTCTGTTACCATCCTCTGTAAAATGACCTTCCGCTGCATCAGCGTCTCCCACACCAGCTCCCTGCCATCAGCATAGATACAGTCAAATGCCACAAATGACGCTGGAAAACGGGCAGCTTCCAGCTCAATTTTGAAGCGGTCTGTTAATAAGGTTCTTTTCTGTAACGCATAAAAATCCGGAACTCCATTTTTCATCACCATGATCTCCCCGTCCAAGATACATTTCCCAGATACATTCCGGTATATCTCAGACAGCTCTGGGAACCGGAAAGTCATCTCCATATTCCGTTTGTTCCGGAAGTCCACTTCCTTCTTGTCCAAGTAAGCCAGACAGCGAAATCCGTCCATTTTCAGTTCGTAGATCCAGTCCGGATGGTCAAATGCCTCTTCCTGCCGGGCAATCAGCATAGGACTGGCACTTCTGGTATCAAACAGATCCATCAGGCGGTTCCAATCTGGTGCTGTCCGCCGGAAAGCTCCAGGCTTTTCTGCAGCGCTTCCATCAAGTCAATCACATTAGACGGTCCGTTCGTATCTACTGCAACAATTTCCTGCCCCTGTATCTTCTTATGAATCGCCGCCCGCAGTCTTGCCTGGTACTCATCCTGAAATGCCGCCGGTTCAAAAGGTTTTGTCATGTTCTCAATCAGCATTTTCGCCATATTCAATTCATTTTCATCCAGCTTCATTTTCGGCACGTTCTTCGGTACAGCTACAATCTCATCCTGATAGAAAAGTGTTTTTACGATAATCCCGTCTTTTGTCGGATACAGAACCAGCAGCTTTTCATTAGTTCCTATTACGGTTTTGGCTATAGCCACCTTCCGCTGTGAAAGAAGCGCCTGCCGCAGAAGTTCGTATGCTTTTTCCGCTCCAGCCTCCGGCACTGCATAATAATCTTTCTCGTAATAGATCATATTGATCTCTGACATCCGGACAAATTGAATGATGTGGATGGTCTTATCCTTTTTCGTCTTGATCTTCTCCAGCTCCTCATTGGTCATGACTACATATTTTCCCTTTTCGTACTCATAGCCCTTGATAATATCGTCGCTGGTCACTTCTTTATTACAGTGCCTGCAGTATTTCTTGTACTGTATCCGCTCCTTGCTGTCCTTGCAAAGCTGATTAAAATGGATATCATTATCCACAGTCGTTTTATATAACCCCACCGGGATTAACACCAGCCCCATAGAAATGCTGCCCTTATGTGCAACCGCCATATCATCACCTCGTTTTGGTGATAGTATCTGTAAGAGTAGGGAAAATATGCAGGCATAATAGAACAGCATCCTATTCTATTGAAAGAAGGATACTGTTCAAAATAATTTTCTATGAAAAATTTATTTCAGCTTATAGAGATTTAATTATGGCGGCGACGGCTTCTGGTTTACACTTATTAATTTCGTGTCCTGCACCGGGAATGATATGCAATTCTGCTTGCGGCAAGAGATTTTTTAACTGTTTGGCTGCTTTTATATTAGCACCGTCCTTCTCCCCACAAATAATTGTCACTGGACAAACAATTTTATCCAATCTAGGGCTAAAATCTAGTGAACGCATAGAATGGCATAGTCTGATTGTATCTTGCTTTGACATTCCCATATTTTCAAATGTTTTCTTCGGCATACATCGAAAGATAAGATTCTGGAAGTCAATAAGCAGCGTTGGAACTCTATACTGTACACCCATTAAAATCAGTGAATCTACTTTGTCACCATGACGGATTGTATAATCAAGAGAAAGAAGTGCTCCTAAAGAAAGACCACATATCCGAAAAGGTTCTGTCATATTTGCATATCGTTTTTCAAGTTCTGTTAATATCCCGGAATAAGAAATACTTCCTTCTTGAAGCGAAAAAAGATCTGGGCAGTCCGTATCTGACAAAGAAGTTTTATCAATTATGTCCTTCCAGTCATGTGTTGTTTGACCTAAACCATGCAAAAAAACGGTTTTCATTCTTTATACAGCGCCTCCTTACTCTTACGAAACGAATAATCTAACCCGAAACAAATAAGTGACAGTGCAAGAGTAATTCCACTGTTAAATATGCAAGAAGTAAAATCAAATTGTGCTTCTGGTATGAAACAGGCAGTGATAAATGTAATAGCAATCGGAACTGGTATCATGACCAGCAGAGAAAAGCCAAAAGCCTTCCATAATTGTTTACGATACACGCTGAAAATTCTATATATTATCCAAACAGCAGCAATCGAGATGAGTGAGATACAAGCTCCCAGTGTAAAAACAATCAACTCGTCTAAAAGAAATGCAAGGACTGCTAGAAATGGAATCGGTATAAAACTAACCATTAATAATGTTTTCAGAATTTTTTTTGATTTTGCTGTCAACAATGGAATTGTCACAGACCACACTGCTATAATTGATACAATAGCAATCATTGACCACGACAGCTTATCAGCAGTAAAATAGTCGCAGATCAGGCATACACAAGCGGCAATCAGCGCCGCAATTGATTCTGCCATTAAAAGTATGTGTTTTGCTTTGTTGGATAGACGGTATGTCCTCTTTTTATAAGGTAACTCATCAGGCTCTGTCAATTCATCTTTAATAAGGTAATCAGATGACACATTAAAAATATCACTGAGTTGAGCAATAAAATCTAAGTCTGGTGTTGATTGCCCTAATTCCCATTTAGAAATGGTTTGCCTTGTTACAGTAACTTTTTCCGCAAGTGCTTCTTGTGAAAGTCCTTTTTCTTTTCTTAGTTTTTGTATTTTCTCGCCAAGCGTCATAGTGTTTCCTCCTGCTATTAGATTATGAAAAATCATAGCAAACACATCGCAGTTTATCTACCAACTCTCGCAGGAATCAGCGCAATGCATCGTTGCAGAGACAATTTATATTTTCAATTAGACAATGTTTTTTAATGTTATCTCACAAGGTAAACTCTTTCTTTAATTTCTTATATGAAGGTTTACTGGAAAAGAAATTTCGCCTGCGTTCAATCATATCGCATACCATTTTATATGCTGTTTCTTCGTATTCCAGTGCAGGACAAAGCTGTTTAATACAATGATTATATAATTCTTCACGCCATTCGATATACAGTTCTCCTGCATAAAAGGAGTCCTTGAGTATCTGAAGGAAACGATAAAAGTATTCTTTTCCTTCTTCAAAATCTCTTTTTAGAAAGCAGATCATCGCCAAGTTATATACTTCCCAAAAACCTTTTCTTACTTTCGGTATGTTATTAAGCTGACTTTCCATTTGTTCTTTCGCATAATCCATATCACGAAACAGACGGTACTCCCTTACTTTCTCCAGAGCAACCTCTGCAAAATGTTCCATTTTCTCCGCAAAGATATCATCATCACCTGTATATGATACATAGCCCACTTCATCTACAGAGCTGCCAAACATATATGCTAATGTTTCATTTACGCCTTGACTTGTTTCCCATAAAAAACTGATACCAACATTCAAAGCAGAACCCTTTTCGTATGCCTCAGATCGAAATTCTACCGGTACCACAAAATACCCATTATCATCAATCCATATTCTGGAAGATCCCACTCTAAAAAGTCCTTCGGGGGCAAGTATTTTCCTGGCTGCTGCATTTATTATTTTGTTATGCTGTCCTGTCATTTTTCCTCCCAAATAAAGATTTGTCGCTTTATTTAACTCCCGGCTAAATGGAAATTTCTCTATACTATATCATTTTTGACATAAGCTCTTTTTCTTTGTCCTGTAACACGTTTAAGAGCCTTTTTTTGCATTCTTTGATCTCACCTATAAGAACCCTCTTTGAATCCTCAAGCTTTAATTCTTTTTCAAGTCCCAATTTAATATCTTGCATTTGATTATAACGGTTATTAAGGGTGTTAAAAAAACCTTTGATTGTGACAGGATCATTTTTTTTATACAATAACGGCTTTGCCCTTTCGAAATCTGCAATTATTAGATGATAAGCATTTTCAATGATATCTTCATTTGTTTCTGTAATCGCAGGGATTCTTATCTCACTAACTTCTTTTATCAATTTTCCAATTTCATCCCTCTGCCATTTGATAAACCCATAAGTCTGCTCCGCTTTTTTAGTTTTAATTATAAAAATATGCTCCAAATGGGAAATCAAAAATTGAACAAATGCAGCAACAATACCTGCAATTACTCCTGTGGCAATTCCACCACCGTTAAACAATAATTCTATCCATTTATCCATTGATGTTTATCCTCCCCTACGATTTCTAAATTGTCAAAACACTCAAAACTTTTTCTTTAGCAGAGTGACTCCTGCATCTTGAGCAAATACAAAATATTTACCATCATGACTAAAGCCACAAGTATAAAATCCATAGTCATAAAAAATAACACGTTCTTTACCTAGAGCCGAAGAAAATATAACTGTTGTTTTGGAATCTTCTTTATTCACTTTAACCCGATCACCTTGTATAGAACAACCAGGTAAGTTTCCTCCATAATATCCCGCTATACTGATTTCTTCATCCGGTAGTTCATCGCAATAAGCGATTAGGCTTTGTTCGTCATATTCGCAATTGCACCTGAGAGTTTCCCCCGAATCACAATCAGTAAGAGTAGATTTTTGAGATGAAATACACAATAATTTACCTGAATTTATTTTTGAAAAGCCTACCCATTCCAGTCCACTAACGACAAACTCCTTGACAAGTTTCCAACCAGCCATTGCGGTATAATTAATCCACATAGAACTTCACCTTCGTTATATCGCATATTGCCCTGTTAATCATCACCAGATAAATACCAGCCATGTTCGCTATGAGCTGGATATCCATAATCTTTTCCCTTCCATTTTCTCTCACCTATGATCTTGTCAAACTTTGAAAGCAAATCCCAGCACTCGCCTCTATACTCCATGTCCAATTCCGGATTTCTGTAATCCTGCTGTATCCTAGCTCTTGCTTCTTCAAGCTCCTCTAAATCGGCGGTTTTAAACCATTTTTCACTATATAGAGAGCCTTTTTTAATTTCTTTTTGCAGTGATTTCCATATTTCTGTTAAAGCATCTTTATTTTTCAAACCTAATATGGTCACAATAACAGCAGTAACACTTACTCCAGCAAATACAAGCTGCACCTTATGTTCTTTAATCCATTTAATTAGACCTTTTTCTGGCGTATCTTCTGTTACTGGAGTATCTTCTGTCATACACTCCTGCTCTTTCATGAAATCACGCTCCTTTGGCTCTTGATATCCTTATCATACCATAGTCTGCCCGGTTAGGACAGCATTGCCTACAGGCTTTTTCTATTCGCACGTTTGAAAATAATATCTTCATTTCAAATGTTTTACGCAAATTGAAGCCCTGATATTCTCAGGGCTCCTTATCATATTATTCTTCAAATTTATATCCCACACCACGCACTGTATGAATAAACTGACGATTTGTTATATTCCGTATTTTTCTCCGAATACCATAAATAGTACATATAACTATATTATCAACGGATTCTGATGCCTCATTCCAAACAGCATCATATATCTGATATTTTGTAAATACCTGCCCCGGATTGCTAACCAATAGGCAAAGGAGATCAAATTCGTGAGGTGTAAGTTGAAGTTCATAGCCACATAATATTGCCCGTCTTTTGAGTATTTGGATTTCTATACCGGAAGACTTAATAATACTTGATTTATCTAAACGGCAATCGGCATCGAGGATTTCTTTAATGTGCTGAACAAAATATTCAATCTTATCATAATCCCTTTCTTGGAAGTCAATAATTACTCTCGGACTCAATTCACCACTGCTTTCTATATCACTTTCACTTAGTCATCAGTTCTTCTTAATTCGTCTGTAAGGTTTCTATTTTTCAAATAGGTTACACTTGAAAACATAAAACATATTATAAGCATAACCACTGATAATATAAGAAGTGATTGCCATGGGTATATAAACTTAAAATACAATAATTTACTCTTTACTGCTTTCCCTAAAAACCATATAATTGTGCTACCTATTAATAGTGTCGCCAATATGAGAATTCCCCAGTATCCTATTCCCTCATAGAAAATCATTCTCCACAGTTGACTTTTTGTCAACCCAAGGCTCTGCATCACAGCAATCTCTTTTCTTCTGACCGATAGTGTCGCAGACAGCATATTTCCGTAATTCATGATTCCAATAACTAAAATAACCAAGGATAATCCGCCTAGAATAATGTTTGCCGTATCAATCCTGTTTTGTTCCAATTCTAGTAATGTATAATTTGCCTCTAGATAGAATGTATCCATTACCCCGATTTTTTGATTTTCTTTTTGTACGAGCTGTGCTAATTTTTGATTTATCACTGCATCGTCTTCGCCCTCCTCAATGTCAAAAGAAATGTCAAATGTCTTTTCCGGGAGCCCCAGTTTTTCAAACGCTTTTTTCGTCATAATGAAATAGTTGATGTTATTTCCAAACGAAGTAGTCTGCAGTTCAGGAAAGTATTTCTCGGTCATATCCATGTATCCTGCGCAAGCAAGACTACCTTTTTCATAATTCGTGGTATTGCTCTCCTGATCCCCATAAGCGTCAAGCGAGTAGAATGTTATGGGTTCGCCCAATGTCTTTTCCGTCTGATCTACCAACTCCTGAGACAGTTCATTATAATGCAGTAAAATACACCCTTCCCCTGATGCAAACCGATCCATATCAACAACCAAATCTCTGTCCGCAGCGTAGCGTTCCAGTTCAGTAACATATGACTCATCTACAATCTGAAGTGTTGCAAACGCCAGTGCTTTATCCGGATCATCCAGCGACTGTCTTCTGGGTTGCAGAGCTCTATCAGTAAGGAAGTCAATAACTGCGTAACTGCCTTTAGCAGTTTTTATCGTAGTCTGATTTATTCCTTCCATCTTGTAAATCGTATCCAGCATTTCCGCTGAAAGTACGGGCGTATCATCGTTTATCTGATCAGGCACCATTTCAGGAAACCGGAAAATCCCGGTTAATATTCCAATCCTGAAGTCAGGATTTTGTTCGATCCGATTCGTAATGTCTGTTCCTGTCATAATAACTTCTGCACCTAAAGCAGTAATACATCCAATTAGCAGAGATCCCACACTAATAATCAATCTCTTTTTGGATCTTGTAATATTCCGCCAGGCCATTTCTAATATCAGGAATCTGGTTGCTAAATTTTGTTTCTTTTTTGTTCTATTCCCTGTTTCGATATAGCGGATGGAATCAATCGCATTCCATTTTATGACCTGTCGAAGTGCAAGTCCAGTTGCAAAGAATGACGTTACAAACATAAGGACTCCTGCTCCTGCCATAAATACTGGATAGAAACCTGTAACATCGCTCTCGCCCAGACCCTGCATGAACAATTTCTGTAAAACGGTCGGAAGGAATAGTTTTACGATAACAATACCCGCCACAGCCCCTATGCCGATGCCTTTGAGGATATTCCATATGTTTTGATAATATACAATTCTTTTTAACTGCTGCTCTGTCGTACCAAGTACTTTCATCATTCCATACTGACGGATTTCTTTCCCCATTGTAATAGACACTACATTAAAGATCAGCATGAAAGCACAGAGGATTACCACGATTCCGCATCCAACTGCAATAGAGACACTCCCGAATACGCCTTCCACACTTTGTTTTACCATTGGATTTTCAGCGAATACCTGCTGTGCGGCATATTCCATTGTCAGATCTGAATACAGTTTTGTTTCAATGCCTCTTTCATCCTGTAAGGAACCTGTTACTGCCATGATCTTATCTGCTGGAAAGACGGGGATCTCCTGTTGATCCAGAAAGGCTTTTGAAACATATGCTTCTGGCTCCGTTACCGAGAAGTCAACATAATCTGTGTAATATCCGCTTAATGAAAATAAATTCGTTTCTTCTGCTCCTTCTGACAGTATTGTTCTAAGCTCAATCTCCATTCCAATTACCGGATGATTGATCTCCATTTGCTGTAGGCTGGAAGCCGATAACATGATCTCATCGGCTTTTTGAGGATAACTTCCAATTATATCTGTATATGCCGGCATCATCATTTTTTCATATGCGCTATCATCGAGATAAATAAGTTGGCCTTCCCAATAATCTTGGAATGTGGCTGATCCTACAGTCTTTTTAATCCCGGCATCTATAATATATGGAAGGCTTTTCATCTGCTCATATTGTGTCTCGCTTCCGTTTTCCAATGATACCGTAGCGACTGTTCCCATTCCCCGTATATCAATCAGATAATCAGAACGTATTTTACCATATGCAATGGAAAAAGCAGAATAAAGTAGAAGCACTGACATAGCGATCGCAAGTATCAAAACTTTGTTCTGCCTTTTATTATCTTTATAATAAGCCTGTGCCAGTTCTTTAATAACCAACTGATTATTGTTGCGAGTACTCATATGTTTTCTCCCTCTTGACAGATTTCCCCATCTTCTATACGGACGATACGGTCTGCCATCTGTGCGACTTCTTCATCATGTGTGACAACCACTAATGTCTGATAAAATTTCTGTGCAAGTACTTTCATTAATCCAATTACCTCCATACCGGTACGGGAATCAAGATTTCCTGTAGGTTCATCAGCTAGTACGACAGCAGGACGGGTAATCAGCGCTCTGGCTATAGCCACCCGCTGTTGTTCGCCCCCGGACAGAGTATATGGCGTCTGCTCTCTTTTACTCTGCAACCCCAGTGACTTTAGAAGCATCTCAGCGAATTCCCGATCTATTTTACGTCCATCTAATTTCAGCGGCAGGACCATGTTGTCATAGACATTCAAAACAGGAAGTAATTTAAAATCCTGAAAAATAAAGCCGATATTACGACGTCTGAATATTGTTTGCTCATTCTGCGACATCTGCGCCAGTGGTATTCCTCGCACAAATATTTCTCCTTCTGTGGGCGAATCCATTGCCCCAAGTAAATTAAGTAATGTTGTTTTTCCACTGCCTGACGCCCCTGCAATGGCAACAAACTCACCTTCTTTTACAGTGAAATCCACTCCATTCAAGGCATAAACATTATTTTCCCCCATCCGGTATATCTTCCGTAAGTTCTTCGTCATAATAATATTCATCACGTAATACCTCCTTTACGCACAGAATAACAGATAAATCTCTCAAATTAGTAACAAAGCGGGAACTATTTTCAAGTTCCCGCTTTTGGCAATATAATCGACATAATTAAGCCAGAGTCCTTTCGTTTTACTTTCATAAATCCATCATGCTTCTGCACAATTTCTCTTGTTATAAACAGACCCATGCCATAACCTTCTTCATTAGAAATATTCTTTCCCCGATAGTAAAGCTGAAATATTTTATTTTCCTCTCCCTTTTCAATCCCTGTTCCGCTGTCTTCAATACGAATTTCCGAAAACATCTCGTTGGAGATCAACGTCACTACAATATCGGTGGATACCGGGGAGTATTTTATGCTGTTGTCCAGCAAATTGCATATCGCTTCACAGAGCCAATTCCTGTCATGTATTACTTTTTTATCCGCATCTTCCCCTTGTACAATGATGTTGATATTTTTCTCTTCTGCCTTTTTCCGTACCTGAAATACAGCCTGTGCTACCGTTTCTTTCAGATTTCTGTCACATTTGTGAATTTGGATGATCTGGTTCTCCAATCGTGCCGCTACAATGAATTTTTCAATCAGAAAATGAAGCTTATTCTCTGATTTCTCCACAGCTTTAATATATGTCTCTTTTTCTGACTCTTCAATTCTGTTATCGTCAAGCAGTGTCAGATATGTTTCCATATTGGATAACGGTGTTCGTAATTGATGAGCAATTTCCGCCAATAATTTCTTAATCCCATCACGTTCACTCTCTACAAGCGCAGTGATTCCTCCATACATTTTCTGCACTCTCTGAATCTGCGAAAAGATTTTGGATGTAAGAGTATCATTCTGAACAGAATAATAAGAAATATCTTTTTTCTGCAGCAAATCATCCAGATAAACCGATATTTCTCCCAACTCACTCTGATATTCTTTCTGCCGGTCAATCCATAAAAAGTATAATCCCGCCAATAGTAATGCCAATAAAAACAATAGTATCCAATTCTTTTGATAGACCAAAATTATCGTAAAACATACAACTATAACTGTATTAATTCCCACTATGCTTCTTCTCATCATAACCTGCCTCTTATTCTCCGAATGTATATCCTACCCCAAAAACATTTTTAACGTAAACCGGACTGGATGGATCAGGTTCTATTTTTTTTCTCAATCTATTGATAACTACCGTCAGGGCATGGTCATCTACAAAATTATTGTCAGCATCCCATATTTTCTCCAGTAACATTTCTTTGGTTACAATATTTCCCCGACTTGCTGCTAAAATAGACAAAACTTTCCATTCCTTTATCGTAAGTTTAATTTCCGTGTCACAGTTCCATACTTTTCGCTTATCAAAATCAATCCGCAGATCTTTATACTCCATGATATTACCTGATCTGTTGCGTTTTAAGATCACTTCAACCTTCTTTAATAAAACTTTCGGTGAAACAGGCTTGGTTACATATTCCTGACATCCGGCTTCATATCCTTCCAGTATATCTTCCTCATCATCCTTAGCCGTCAGAAAGATTACAGGTATCTCTTTATATTTAAGAAGTTTTTTGCAGAAATCTATCCCTGAAGTTCCCGGCAAACCGACATCTGCAATTATAACGTCCGTCTCTTTATCCAAATACCACTCCGCCTCTTTTGCGTTATACGCCTGTAGTACTGTATATCCTGCTTTACAAAAAAATATTTTTAGTGCTTCATTCATCTGAGCATCGTCTTCAACTAATAGAATTCTCATTTGCCACACCTTTCCATCTAATTATGCCTATCATACCACACCGCCAGACAACTTGTCAGCCTGTTACCGCTACGCGATTTATTGTCTTTCCGGTGCATAAACCGCCGTCACTATTTTGTCTTCTCCACTCTCAATCTTCACATAGTAATCCCGAATATAATAACTGACATACTGCTCCTGCAGGGAGTATAACTCCTGTGTCTGAAAATCAATCATACACAAGCCTATCGGACATTCCGAATCTCCGTCCTCATCTATTACATCAAGCAGTTTATCCAAACATGTCTGGCAGAGATATCCTCGCACCTTATCTACAACAAAATAATTTTCCTCACCGTATTCTATCCGCACCTCTGAGATCCTTCGAACATGGTTTTGATCCACACGAAAAATACAGCCGCCTTCTCCTGTCGCTGTAATCCTTGAGGAGTTCTGACCACTCATAGTTTCGTCTTCAGCTTTTCCAACACCCATATCCAGAACATACCAATTATTCAATGAAATGATTCCCAGATCATCTTTCCCCCGATACATTCCCATCAGGCTCCGACTGTTGCTGCCACACAGACAGCATTCTTCTTTATTATCCAAAGTGCTCTTTACTAATCCTTGTGTAATCTGGCATTGCTCACTTTCCTGAGAATCCATCTGCAGCGTTGAAGCACGCATTGCCGGAAGGCACAAACCAATCGAAAGGCCGGCTAGGAACATCAGGCTGCCAATAATTATTGTAATCCGATATCGTTTCATCCACTCACCTTATCATCCTTTTAGTTGTATAAACTAATTCTATTAGAGTTACTATAACAAAGTCCAGATACAAATTCATCATATAGTGCGTATTTCATCGCTTTTTTCTTCATATTCTGCCAATTTTATCCAATAGAAAAACCTGTGGTTTCCCACAGGCTCTTTACTCTTTCTCCGCTTCCTCGATCATCACGTCCAGAATGCGGTAAATCTTATTTTGTTCTTTCAACGGCAGTTTCCTTATCCGCTCCTCACGTTCAATGTACTGTTCATATTGTTTTACGTTCAGGACATCCGCCAGCAGATCATCTGCAGATGCGCCGATTGCATTGGCAATCTTAATAAATGTTGCAAGTTTCGGATCTTTCACATTACATTCGATGGCGCTAAGATAGGTACTGCTGATTCCGACTTTTTCTGCCAGACGCTCCTGCGTCAGCCCTGCGGCGACTCTCCCCGCCTTTATTCTTGTTCCTATTCCTTTCATCGCACCACCTCCGTTTTCTATATCTATTAGTTAAAATCATGTACCTCTAGTATATGTATTTCCATCTCATCAAAACAGTATCTATTCGTTATATAGCCTCAATCTATTTGATTGACTTTCTTCTGTCACAGAAATGTCTTTAAGTGGCACATTCATGCGATTGTAACGGTAAATCCCATATGCTAAGATTGGTATTGTCAAAATTATATGCAGACGGAATACAACACACGGGATGCGCCTCTGTTCCCGGACGGTGTGGTATTTCAGGAGGTGAGAACAAACTACAACTTCATATTGATTCGGAAAGCAGTCTGATTGGCCAGGCTGCTTTCTTTTATGCTTGCGGCATGGACCGCAAAGGAGGCTGGAAACTATAAGCACCACCGGAGTCTCCTCTGAGGTTCCGGTGCAACTAAAGGAGGTACTTACGTGATTAACCCAAACCAGAAACACCGCAGGATCAACCGTGGCGCTGTCCTTTATGCAGCCTTTCTTTTTACAACGCTGCTGATCGGGAACGTACAGCCAGTCCTCGCCGCAAACATGTGGGATAAAGCGAAAGAGATCATGCAGGATGTCTATAACCAGATTGTCCTGATCTCCACGATTGCCGCTGTCGTTACAGCTTCTGTGGCTCTACTTCTGATGAATTTTTCGAAATCCGGCAAGACCGTGGATGAGTCCAGAGCATGGCTGAAACGAATCATTATTACCTGGGCCATCTTAAACGGCTTAGGTTTTATTATGGCCTACATCACCCCCTTCTTCGCTGGCGGACAGTGGAACGGTTAAAAGAAAGGGGGCGTTCTCTTGGGCATTTTAGACGGGATCGTGGAATGGATCGCAGAGCAGGTGATGAATGCGCTGGATCTGATTACCACATCCGTACTTGGTGCGCTGGGCTGCTCTATGGACACCTTCCTTCGTTATTTTCCAGCGGCGGAAGACATGTATGAAATCTTTGTTGCCCTTGCACTGGGCCTGGTCCTCTTAAATTGGATCTGGCAACTGTTCAAAAACTATTTCGCAGGTATCGGGGTGGAAGCGGAAGATCCGATCAAACTGTCTATTATGACGTTTATATTTATTTTCCTGATTTTCTATGCCAACGATATTGTAAATCTGCTTCTCGATCTTGCAGGTACTCCGTATAGCTGGATTCTTTCCGAAGATCTTCCACCGCTTGAGTTCGGCAGTTTTAACTCCGTTATCACAGTCATCTTAGGAGTCTGTGCAAACGGGGCTGTGGCTATTATCGCGCTGATTCTGGTTCTGATCCTTGCATGGAACTATATCAAATTACTATTTGAAGCTGCAGAGAGGTACATTCTTCTCGGAGTGCTCGTTTATACTGCGCCTGTCGCCTTTGCGACCGGTGCTTCAAAGGCAACATCCAATATTTTCAAGAGCTGGTGCCGGATGCTCGGCGGCCAGTTTTTTTTATTGCTGATGAATGCCTGGTGCCTGCGGCTGTTTACAACAATGGTCGGAACCTTTCTCGCCAACCCACTTTCTCTATAAAGGAGGAATTCATGAAACATAAGAAAACTCTTATTCTCCTGCTCCTTGCAGTCTGTATCCTGTTCTGTTTCTCCAGTACTGCTTTTGCGGCAGAGCTGACAGAAGCAGAGGTTGAGCAGGCTGTGGCGGACCAGGGAAAAGAAACCGTAACCGGAAATATATTTATCTGGTTTCTATGCGCCATTGCTTTCCTGAAGGTATCGCAAAAGATCGACAGCTTCATGGCTTCCCTCGGAATTAATGTCGGCAACACCGGCGGGAATATGATGGCAGAACTTTTAATCGCCGGCCGCGGTCTTTCAGGCGCCCTCCGTGGTCATGGTGGCGGAGGCGGATACCGCAAAGCATCGTCGCCCGGAAGCGCCGCAGTTGGCGGAAGTTTTCTCTCCGGCGGGCTCGCCGGTGCAGTCGGACGACAGATGGAACGCAGTGCTGTCAATGCAGCGACCGGTTATTCCGAAGGCGGCAGCATCGGGAATTCCATGTATCAGTCTTCCCTGCAGAAAGGCGGAGATTTCGCCAACCGGGTGATCGGTGATATTGCCAAAGGCAGCTACGGACAGGTCGGTTCAATTACCGGTGATGATGCTGCGAAAGCCTACGCTTCCTATATGGGATTGCGCTCTGGCGATACAGAAGGCACATCTACCTCTGAACCGCTCCCGCAGTACTCCAATATGGAGATTGGCGGCGGACGCATTACCGGTACAGAAACTACAGATGGAACATCCCGGGATTTTGCCATGTATCTATCGGATCAGTATATGGCTCCCACAAACGGCGACTATGAAACCGTTCAGTCCGTAGACGGTGCCACCTGGTATAAACAATACGCACAGGACACAGTAGAAAAGAAACCTTATCAGGATGACAACGGAGCCGTTGCCTACCAGGAATCCATTGTCCAGAAAGTTCCGCCTGCTCCTGCGCGTAAGGATCGCATCTAAATATGGCGGAACAACAGAGTGGATTGGATGAAGCAGTTCAGGTAGGCACATCCGCTGTTTCCCATATCCGGTCGCTTCGAACCTTCTCCCTATTTGCCAAGAGTGCAAAAGGCGCTGCTGTCGCAGGACCTTTGGGAGCTGCCCTCAGTCTTGCAATCGCGAACCGGCATACCATCTTGAAAATCCTGGCAGCGCTCCTTGCGATTCCGATTCTGGCAGTCCTTTTTATTCTTATGCTCCCCGGCCTGATCTTCGGTTCCTTAACCGATGATACCGGCGCACTCAATGATAATGACCTGATCCAGAAGAACCTGCAAAGCGCAAACCAGGCAATCGTCGAGGTGCTGGAAGAGTGCCATGATGAAGTTCTGGCTGAGGTTAATGCAGCCATTGAAGCTCTTCCAGAAGGGGATACTGCTGTAATCACAGATCCCTATGCCAATCTGATTGCTGTCAATGCCAATCAGTTGATTGCCCAGTTCTGTGCAAGTCAGGAGGATTTCAAAAATATCAACACAAACCAACTAAAGGCACTGATCCGGGAAAACAAAGAAGGGCTTTTTTCTTATACTGTTTCTTCTGAGGAGGTAACTGTAGAAGCAGAAGAAGGTTCCGAGCCAGTAACTTTTATCCGGCATACCTATTATATTCAATATGCCGGGGATACTTATTTTTCAGACCATGTGTTTCATCTGGACGATGAACAGAAAGAGCTTGCTTCTGACTATGCGGAAAACCTGACCACATTTTTTGGAGGAAGCGCCTCTGGTGTGGCCGTTGCCAACGTCTCTGCAGAAGTCGAGGCTTACCGAAGCACTGTACAGCGGATTGCGGCTCAATATGGCATGAGCGATTACGTGGAACTTGTTCTGGCTGTGATGATGCAGGAATCCGGCGGACAGGGAAGTGATCCCATGCAGGCATCTGAGAGCGGTTATAACACACGCTACCCAAGAACGCCCGGAGGGATTACAGATCCGGAATATTCTATCGAATGCGGGATACAGGCACTCAGAGCCGTCCTGACAAAAGCAGGGTGTACCGGGCCGACCGACCTGGACCGGATTAAATTGGCCCTTCAGGGCTATAATTTCGGTTCCGCTTACATTGACTGGGCAATGGAACGCGACGGCGGATATACGAAAGAAAACGCAGCCGCCTATTCTGATATGATGTGTTCCCGCCCAGGCTGGAACTATTCCGTATACGGCGATAAGGACTATGTGGATCATGTTCTGAGATATTACGTGATCATGTCAACCGGTGGAAATTATCCGGCAAACGGAATGCAGATCCCACTCTACATCCAGACCGAATATTCCAATATTCCTTACGGGTCCGGTTCTATTGCCGACTGTGGCTGCGGGCCTACGGCTTTCGCCATGATTGCAAGCTATCTGACCGACTCGACGATTACTCCTGCAGATGCGGTCGCATGGTGCGGAAACGCTTACTATTCGTTTGGATATGGAACAAAGTGGTCCTATTTTCAGGCAGCCTCCGATCACTTCGGATGCGGAACTGTTACAACAACTACGGATGCGAATACCGTGCTGCAGTCTCTCTCCCAGGGCTGTCCGGTAATCTCTTCTCAGATGCCGGGCCTGTTTACTTCCGGCGGACACTTCATCGTGTTGCGGGGAGTTACTGCAAACGGTAAAGTCCTAGTCAATGATCCGAATGACAGTGACCAAAAAAACTATGTAAACCGGAAATTCGATATGATGACGGAGATTCACGCAACCTCCCGTCAGTATTGGATTTTCCCTGCAAAATAAAGGAGTTTTTACACAATGAGCAGACTTAGGGTAATTCTTGCCATTTTGCTGTTGATCATTCTGGTGGTCATCGGGATCATACTTCCCAACCTCTGGAAATCAGGCAAAAATACTTCAGAAAAACAAACAGATCTGGCAAGCTCTGACCGGGAAGACTCAACGCCCAATGAAGAGATGACAGATTTGGAATATACCGGATTTGAAAAGCTGTCTCCCTTTTTCCCCGACAGCATAACTGCAGATTTAAAGGCTCTGTTTCCTGTTTATCTGCAGAATTCAGGACGGATCGAAATTAAATCCGTTACTTTCCTTCCGGATGAAACCACATATCCGGATAACAATACAACCAGACTTTTCTTCCTGCTTTCTGACAGCACCCGGCTGCCGGTTCAATATATCGGTGATCTGGGTGTTCTTTTATTCGGGGATGAAGAGGCTGAGTTTCCGACAGAACAGCGGAGTTACGAAAAGCAGACGGATGACTCGCTGCCTACGGTTACAACCGATCAGGTGGAAAACAGGCAGGAAGGCGGTTATGACGATATCTCCTCATCGCAGCCTGCTGAATCGGAGGTGAGCAAATGAGCGAACAGGAAAATCAGAAACCCACTCTCATCCCGCCGAATTTTATTGAAAAAGGGAAGATCTTCGGTGGTATGTTTGACATTCGCAATGCGATTGAAGGCGGCGTTATTGCTGCCTTAATCACTTATCCGGTTCTGCAGCTTCCCTTCTCGGTAACTGTACGGATCATCATTCTCTGCATGACTGCGCTTCCTCTTTTTATGATCTCACTGATCGGAATCGGAGGAATGAGCATCACTGCTTTTCTTGGCAGCGCTCTTCTTTTTATCAAGGATCGGCGGATCATTTATCGGTCGGACAAGATTCCGGATGCTCCCGCTCCAAAGCAGAGAGTGAAATCCCGCAGTAAGGAGCCGAAGCCGAAGAAAACAAAAAAGAAACGTCGTTCTGCACGTGATGGCAATGACAATCGGACCAAAGCTGCTAAGGAGAAAGAGACACTCGTTAAAAAAAAAGAGCGTCGTCAGTTTGATACATCAACCAAGCATGGAATCCGCAGACAGGCCCGGGAGGATATCCGAATTTTAAAATATGAAAAAAGACAGGAAAAACATCAGAAAATTCAGGCTCAGAAAGCAGCCCGGTCCGCGCAGAAACAGGCAGCCCGCAAGGAGCGACAGGATGCGCGGGATGCGAAAAAGGCGGATAAGCAGGCGAAACGGAATGCGCGATATGCTGAGCAGAAAACGGCCTCTGTCCAGAAACAGAAGTCCGCCGATAAAAAACGGAAGGATCAGATACTTGAGGATTATCTTCCTATCGAAAAGATCATGAACGGTATCGTTTATACGACGGATCACTGTTATATAAAAATTCTGGAGATTGATCCGATTAACTTTCTTCTTAGAAGCGCTCGGGAACAACAGGGAATTATTTACAGCTTTATCTCATATCTGAAGATCAGCCCTGTGAAGCTGCAGATCAAGATGATCTCTAAAAAGGCAGATATCAACAAACATCTGGAGCAGGCTGCACTGGAGCTGGATCGTGAAACCGATCCTCACTGTCGGGAACTGCAGAAAGATTACATTCAGTTTGTACAAAAATTGAGTTCAAGGGAGGCCGTCTCGCGACGGTTTTTTCTTATTTTTGAGTATGAGCCTTTTAATACAAATCGAAAAGAAGAGGAAAAAGACATCATTGCTCAGTTAGAAACAGCAGCACAGACGGCCCAAACCTATCTCTTCCAATGTGGAAATATTGTGGCAGAACATGACAATGAAGACGAATTTACTACAGATGTCCTTTATACCCTTCTGAACCGAAGCCTTTGTGCGTCTAAGCCTCTGCCCGACCGTATCCGCGAGGTACTGGATCGGTATGTTGCTGAGAATCGGGAATCAGAGGCAGACCATATTCGGATGAATGAGTTTATCGCTCCGGAGTCCATAGATTTCCGCCATGCAAATTATATCGTCATCAACGGTGTATACCATTCTTACCTGATGGTTCCCAGTGACGGCTATAAAAATCTGGTGTATCCGGGCTGGCTGTCCTTACTCATCAACGCAGGGGAAGGGATTGACGTGGATCTGTATCTGCAGAAACAGCCAAAGGATAAAATCCAGCAGCGTCTTGGCCAGCAGATCCGGATCAACCGTTCCAAATTGAAAGATGCTTCTGATACAAATACGGATTATGACGATCTGGACTCTGCCATCCGCGCTGGTTATTACTTAAAGCAGGGGCTTGCCAATAACGAAGACTTTTATTATATGAACCTTCTGATCACCATTACAGCCTCCTCCCTTGAGGAGCTTGAATGGCGGATTCAGGAGATGAAGAAACTGCTGATCTCACAGGATATGGATCTGCGTTCCTGCTATTTTCTTCAGGAGCGCGCTTTCTTATCTACTCTGCCGCTGATGAATCTGGACAAAAAGCTGTTCCAGCTGTCCAAACGGAATGTCCTGACCAGCGGCGCAGCCACCTGCTATCCTTTTGTGAGCTATTCCATATGTGACGATAATGGAATCCTGTTTGGCGTAAATAAGCATAATAACAGCCTTGTAATTGCAGACATATTTGATTCCCGTCAATACAAGAATTCCAACATCTGTATTCTGGGATGCTCCGGGGCAGGGAAAACCTTCACCATGCAGACCATGGCACTGCGGATGCGGCGCAAAGGCATCCAGGTTTTCATCATCGCTCCGCTCAAAGGCCATGAATTCTATCGGGCCTGCAAGAATGTAGGCGGTGAATTCATCAAGATCTCGCCCGCCAGCTTAAGCTGCATCAACATCATGGAAATCCGCAAGGTGGATAACTCCGTAAACGAGCTGCTCGACGGGCCGACTATGGATACTTCGGCTCTGGCTGCTAAGATCCAGAAACTGCACATTTTTTTCAGTCTGCTCATCCCGGATATGACGCACGAAGAACGGCAGCTTTTAGATGAGGCTCTGATCAAGACCTATGCATTAAAAGGGATCACTCATAAAAATGAATCCCTGATCGATCCGGAACACCCGGACCGTTATAAGGAGATGCCGGTTCTGGAGGATGTCTATAACATCCTGGTAAAAAGCGAGGATACCAAGCGCCTTGCTCATATTCTGAATCGTCTGGTTCACGGATCTGCTTCCTCATTTAATCAGCATACGAATGTGGACCTGACAAATAAATATACTGTCCTGGATATTTCGGAGCTGACCGGGGATCTTTTGACGGTCGGCATGTTTGTAGCTCTGGATTATGTCTGGGATAAAGCAAAAGAAAACCGCACGGAAGAAAAAGCGGTATTTGTCGATGAAGTCTGGCAGTTGATCGGCGCTGCCAGCAACCGTCTGGCGGCGGAATTTGTACTGGAGATTGCCAAAGTCATCCGTGCCTATTCTGGCGCGGGTATTTTTGCAACTCAGGATCTCAATGATTTTTTTGCGTTGGATGACGGGAAGTACGGGAAGGGGATCATAAACAACTGCAAAACCAAAATCGTCCTCAACATGGAGGATGAGGAGGCGCAGCGTGTGAAGAACATTCTCCGGCTGTCTGAAACGGAGGTGATGAACATTACCCACTTCCAGCGCGGGAACGGCCTGATATCCACTAATAATAATAACATCACAGTGGAGTTCAAGGCATCAAATTTGGAAAAGGAACTGATTACGACGGACCGGCAGGAGCTTCTGGAACTTCTGGAGCGTCAAAAACAGAAAGCCGGCTAAAAGTTCCCATAGGTTACAGGCGGCAGTCATACATTTCTGCCGCCTTTTATGGATTTATTTTTAAGGAGGAGAATTATGCGAAAAAAGATAACAACTACCGCAAAACGGCTGTTTGCTTTTATCCTGACTGCTGTAATTACAGTCGGAACACTTGCTGCAAATCAGCTTCCGGTTCATGCGGCTGACGGAACGCTGAATTTCCATGCAGGTGATTTAATCTCCTATGGAGATTACTATACCTCGCGGATGACAGTTGACGGGAGCAATACCGCCTACTGCGTGCAGCCGATGATGAAGACACCTGAGTCCGGAACCTACTCATATGACCTGCTTTCCAGCGGCTCTGCACTGCGCAAAGCACTTTACTATCTGCCGGGTGGATATGGCTATGAAAAAGAAAATATTCAGAGTCAGTATTTAAGCGGATGGTCTGAAACCAACTGTTATGTCATCGGTCATCTGACTGCATCCTATGTATATGCGGACTATGATGCCGGAAGCGGAGCCTTCTACGGCGCACCCCAGAACTATATTGATAAAGCGGTGGAGATTGCAAATGCAATAAAGAATCTTCCAAATCCCCCGTCTTCCTTCCGCGCATTTATCATTCCATCATCCAGCAGTCAGACCGTTGCAGGAAGCTGGTATGAGAAACCTTATGGATGGATTGAGATTCAGAAGTCTTCAGCAAACGCGGGCGTCTCTAACGGCAATGGAAATTACAGCCTGAAAGGAGCGCAGTACGGGATCTATCAGGGCGAATCACTCATTGAAACGCTGGTGACAGATGCCAACGGTTATGCAAAATCTGGTGAGCTGGAGGAAGGGAATTACACAGTAAAAGAAATCTCCGCTTCCAAAGGATATATCGTAGATACACAGGCTCACAACGTTACAGTTTCTTCAGATGCTACAAGCACTGCAGAGGTAACTGAGATTCCTATTAATAATCCCATTGACCTTGTTCTGCAGAAGCTGGATAAAGAACTGGAGGCTTCCACGCCCCAGGGCGCTGCTTCTCTTGCCGGGGCCGAATTCACGGTTAAGTTCTATACCCAGCAGTCCGACGCTGATCCTGCCGCGGACGGCGCTAAACCTGTAAGAACATGGGTACTGAAGACCGGCTCTGACGGGGCATTAAAATTTACTGAGGATGCCCTTGTATCCGGTGATAACTTTTACTATACAAGCGACGGCAGTACCATCTGTCTCCCCCTTGGCACCGTGACTGTACAGGAAACGAAAGCACCTGCAGGATATTTTGTAAATGACACCATCTTTGTGCAGAAAATATCCGGTACAAGCGAATCGGAAACCATAAATGTTTATCAGTCGTCCGAAGTACCTGAGCAGATCTACCGCGGCGGCGTACAGATCCAGAAACGGGATCTGGAAACCGGGGAAGCTGCTGCACAGGGGAATGCTACCCTGGAAAGTGCGGAATTTACCATTATTACACTGAATGAAAATCCGGTGATCGTAAATGGGGAAACATACGAAAATGGGGAAGCTGTCCTGACACTGACTACGGATGAAAACGGACTTGCTTCCACAGCTGCGGATACTCTTCCTTATGGTCATTACCGTGTTGACGAAACGAAAGCTCCTGAAGGATATCTGAACGAAGGCCGTATTTCCCTTGAATTTGATGTTACGGAAAATGGAAAAATCGTTGAACTGACCGCAGAAGATCAGTCTATCTCTAATCAGGTGATCCGTGGAGATCTGGAGCTTGTAAAGGTAAGCGATGGGGATTTAAGCCGTCTGGCTGGTGTTCCTTTCACCATTACTTCCAAAACAACAGGTGAAAGCCATACGATCGTAACCGACCGGAATGGTTATGCCAGCACTTCTGCAGAATGGAATAAACATACCTCCAACACCAACCGCGGGGAAACAGCAGAGGATGGCATATGGTTCGGTTCCTCTGATCCGGATGATTCCAAAGGAGCGCTGATCTATGATACATACACAGTCGAAGAACAGCGCTGCGAAGCCAATGAAGGCCGGAATCTTTTGTCCTTTGATGTAGAAGTATACAGAGACTCCGTAACCATTGATCTTGGCACATTGACGAATGATAAAGTCGAGATTGCTACAACCGCACTGGATCAGGAAAGCGGCTCACAGATGGCAAAACCGGATGACAAAGTTACGATTGTCGATACCGTTGAATTCGAGGGGCTCAAGAAAGGTGTGGAGTACAAGGTTATCGGTACTCTGATGAATAAGGAAACCGGTGAAGCTCTGGAGATTAACGGTGAGCCGGTTACTTCCGAAACCACATTTACCGCGAAAAAATCAACCGGCAGTGTAGAAGTAGAATTTACATTTGATGCAACGGGCCTGGAGGGAACCACAGTGGTCTGTTTCGAGGAACTGTGGCAGGAAGACTTAAAACTTGCTGTTCACGCTGATATTTCAGATCAGGACCAGTCAATCTATTTTCCGTCTATCGGTACACAGGTAAAAGATTCTGAAACTGGAGCGCAGATTGCCCATGCGGATGAAGAAGTCACTTTGATCGATACGGTATCCTATGCAAATGTGCAGTCCGGAGAAGAACTGACGCTTCAGGGAGTATTAATGGATAAAGAAACCGGTGAGGAACTCCTGATTGATGGCGAACCGGTTACGGCAGAAACTACATTTACACCGGAAGAATCAGCCGACACCGTGGATGTCGAATTCACGTTTAATGCATCAGAAGTATCCGGAAAAACAATAGTTGTCTTCGAGTCACTGTTATATAAAGGCGAAGAAATCGCTCAGCACAAGGATCTCGACTCACCTGAGCAAACGCTGGTGCTTCCTTCTGTTAATACTACGGCTACAAATCCGGATACCGGCAGCCAGATCGGACTTACTCAGGAAGAAGCCTCCATACAGGATGTTGCAGAATACACGAACTTGATTCCTGGAGAAACGTTCACGATCCGCGGTGTGTTGATGGATCAGGAAACGGAAGAAGAATTTCTCATCAATGAGCAGCCGGTCACTGCAGAAGCTGAGTTTACACCGGAAGAATCTTCCGGATCTGTGGAGCTTTCCTTCCACTTTGATGCTTCCGCACTTTCAGGGAAGACATTAGTTGTCTATGAAGAGATCCTCTATAAAGATCAGGTTGTCGCTTCGCACCGGCAGATTGATTCTCCCTCCCAGTCCATCTACTATCCTGAAATCGGAACAACTGCATCGGATGCAGATGACGGAGATCAGGAGGCACTTGCTGACGAGGAAGTAACAATCTTAGATGAGATTGCCTATAAGAATCTGGTTCCAGGACTTACCTTCCGTGCCGAAGGGGTGTTGATGGATAAAGAAACCGGAGAACAGCTTTTAATCGACGGCCAGCCGGTTACAGCTGAGGTGGAATTTACCCCGGAAGAAAGTTCCGGCACAGTTGAGGTATCTTTTACCTTCAACGGAAGCAATCTGGCCGGGAAAACTCTCGTCGTATTTGAGAAACTTTATCTCATATCCGGAGACTCGGAAATCCCGGTTGCTTCACACGAAGATCTGGAAAGCACGGAACAGTCTGTTCTGCTTTCCGAGAATCCGCCCGAAGTGCCGGAAGAGGATACTCCGGATGTATCTGCCCCGGTAAAAACAGGCGATGAAACCAACTTGATGCTCTATTTGATCATCGGCGGCGTCGCTATTCTCGTATTAGCCGGAACCGGCGGATATCTGCTCTATAAGCGCAGACACAACAAAAACTCATAATCGCAAGGGCCCGGTTTCGTAAGCCGGGTCCTTTTCTCAGGTGGTGAAATCATGATGCTTTATTCAGATCCCAAGCTGTTATGCTGCTTTCTCTCCCTCTGCGGCGGGAACTGGCATAACACGATATATGTTACCTGCGGAAATTGTCTCTATGATAATCCGTGCAGACAGAGCGACTTTTTGTTTCTTCCCGACAAGCAGGGAACTCCCGTATGTCTCCGCGCTGAAGATGCATTGGTCATCTTCCCGGAACGTCCGGAAGCGTCAGAATGCCTCTTTTCTCTTACCATTCATCAGTTCCGGAATATGTATAAAGCGTATTTTGAACAGCTCCCGGAAGGAATGTGTCCGCTTCAGTGGTCTGTCAAAACGCTCACAGATACTTTGTATAATTGGTAATTTTGCGCTTTTAGCATAAGGAACGTATATTTAAGAAAAAGGAAAGGAGCTGCATAGTAATGATGATTCAGATCGTAAAACAGATTGACCAGATTTTCCAGACTTTAATCTTTCTGCCGGTTCTTTTTTTACTTCTGTACCATTTTCGGGTATTCAAAAAAGATCGGCCTCGTATCCGCAGCATCCATACGCTCTGTGTCGTACTGATCCTGATCTTTTTAGTACGCTGTTTCCTTGCGCAGTTCATTTTCACTCCGGTCAATTACAACCGGTTTACGGATGAGGGATACTTTCCCCTTATAAAAGCGCTTTTCTACTCTGAATAATATTTTCTGGGGGAAATCACCAGAATTTGAATAATCCGAACCAGTTTTGGCGGTTTTCCCCTCGTATCTCATCACCTGTCTTTTTACAATAAGAACAAAGAGAGGTGAATCCCTATGAAACGAAAACATGAAATCCGCTGCAATTATTGCGGCAGCCCTGCAATCTTAAAACCCGCATCTGAGATCTTCCATGATCCAAAACAGAAGGGATATGTCTATGTATGTAGCCATTATCCTGCCTGTGATGCTTATGTGAGTGTACATCCCGGAACGAAAACTCCTATGGGAAGTCTGGCTAATGCCGCTCTTCGGAAGAAACGGATTCTTGCTCACCAGGCATTTGACCAGATTTGGAAACAGCGGATTATGTCTCGCAAGCAGGCATATTACTGGCTGTCAGACAAGCTGGGAACTGATCCGGCGCATACACACATTGCACAGTTTGGTGACTACCGCTGTGAGCAGGTAATCCGGGAATCCCGAAAAGTGCTTGTCAACAACCGACAGACTGTATCGGCGGCGTGAAAGGCGGTGAACATCATGGCTAAATATTCTCTGATGCCGGATCAGCAGAAATTGGTAGAAGAACACTTATATTTAGTAGAGATTGCTGTAAAACAATATATACACGCATTTGGACGAACTCCGGGAATTGAATGGGATGACTTGTATCAGACCGGTTGTCTTGCCCTCTGTAATGCAGCACACTGCTATAATCCGGAATTTCCATTTCCGCCGTATGCGGCCAAAGCGATCCGGAATGCACTGCACGATTACTGCAGGAGCACAGTCCAGTATCACAAACTGCTCTGTCCTCTGGACGATACCCCGGAGCCCCAGGATACTGTAGCGGTGGAACCCTTCACCGTGATCCATGGAACCCAGATTGCAGAAGTCCTCCAGCAAAGGCAACGTGACAGCAAAGGGGTTGTTCAAAAAGGGATCTACTCCCTTATGAAAAAATCAGAGGGATACAACAGCGTTGATATTTCCAAGGATTTCAGTGTATCCCCGAATTCTGTCCGTGCCTGGATGAGCCTGGCTGCAAAATATCTGCGGGAAGACACGGAATTAAATCAGCTTTTAGCGTAAGGAAGGAGAAAAATCTATGCTGACACTATTTACAGCCGTAGGACATCTGACAATGCAGAAAACAGAATATGGAAAACAACTCCCCATTGTTCGAGTCAATAAAAAAGAGTATGCCGTTACGCCCCGGGAACTCATTCTTTGGTCCGGTCTGGCTTTCCAGATCCTCACCAAAGAAGAGCTGCTCCGGTTCTACCAGGCAGGTATCAAACACCAGAATTTGCCCGGAGATCCGGACTTCGACTATATTCTGCGGAGACTGCTCATCCGAGGACTTGTTGTAAATGGAACCGGCTGTACTGCTGTAGATGCTCTTTATCATCTCCTCGGGCATCTTCATATTGCTCCAGTAAATGAGGCTTTCCACGTTCGGTTCTTTGCCTGCATCAAGCTCTGGCTGAGTGGACGTCTGCCGCTTTACAGGATACCCCATTATTTGAAGCGACCTGAGAATACACCGATGGAAGCCCTGATCCTGAAGCTGGCACAGCATCTTTCCTTCTCAGTAGCCGAGCTGATTGGATTTGTAGATCCTTCCGCTTTGCAGGAGGTGCCTGATCTGAAATTTTTACCAGATTCACCGGATGCTCAGCGCCTGACGAATTCGGAAAGCCCGGAAGATATCGAACAGACAGTACTGAACCATGTTCAGTATCCGGTTCTTGAAGGAATCGCGAATTTATACCTGAAGAAACAGATAATTTTTCAAAAATAAGGAGTTACTATGCCAAAGCCATTATTTTCAAAGCTGGTTGCAGTTGCTGCAATCGGCTTTCTTTGTTTACTGGGCGGAAGTGTCTATGCCCTGAGCACCGGAGATCGTATCCTTCTGATGCTGAGTATCCTCATTGGTGCCTGCAGCCTGATCCGCTTCTTGCTCCTGTTAAGAGATATCAGATCCGGATCTTATTATGTCCTCTCCGGGATATGCGTAAAAAGAGAGCCTTCCCTTTTTAAGAAGAGTCAGCAGATTACATTTAAGTCAGATGAGGGGAAAGAATATCATTTCACATTTGAGAAAAGTATAAAGCTACTGGAAGGACATCACTATAAGCTGTATTTTCGTAAAAAATCCAGTAGTACTGAAGCGATTGATCCATCCGCGCCAAATCTGTTGGGATTTGAAGAGATCGTAGAATCTGTATCACAATCATAAACAATGAATACTGCTAAAAGCCGGAAACAGGATTATTCCGTTTCCGGCTACTTAGTCAAAACTTTAATTTCATGCCTCTGCTACTTTTTCATAGCCTAGTATCTGTCAGATTAGACTTAAGCTTTTGTACCTATCATTCATTTCTCATATTTGTCTAACACTAATTCTTGTAGTATTTTTTGTCCAACTGAGGATGTTATCTTATTTTTCTCATTAATCCAATTTTCTCTTTTTTCATCAGTAAATTCTGCCCCTTCATTAGAATAAAGATAAAACTGATATATAGCCTGTATTTTATCCATTTCATAAGCTAGTTTTACATTAATATCAGTTTTATTTTTACCATATAAATTCCACATCGTTTTATATTGTGACATATTTCCCACTTCATTGTATGTGTCATGCATTAGAAGTATTCGCATCTTAAGATCTTCCAATTCACGATGTTCTTCCGTATCTTCTTCAGGTACAGCATCACCTACATCAATTTCTGCCCAATCATGTATTAATATGATATCTAAAATTTTTTGCTTATCATAATACTTATACTCCGCCCCCTCTGGAGGATTATCTGGAAGATATAGCATTCCCAGCATCCAAGTAAAATAAATATGTTCTGCGACATTTTCATAAGGATGTTCTATAGCATTATTCTTTATTCCTTTTTTCCATCCGTTTCGTTCAATTTTTTTAATTCCATATAATTTTTCGTATAAATGGTATGCTGAATATGCATTATCTGTTATATCTTCTTTAAGCATCATTAAATATGCTTTAAAATCAATCCCAAAAGAATTTCCCTTTTTATTAAGACTTTCATCAATAATACTTTGTAACTTTTGTATATACTCATTAGGTAGTGACTCTTTTCCCATTCGTACTTGAACCAATGAACACAATGTCAGCAAATTAATTTCAAAACTGAAATCTCGATATCCTTTAGACGCCTTTAAAAATTTTAGTATTCGGCTATACAATTTACTATATGTCTTATCTATCTTGGCTGAACCATCATCTTCATAATAATAAATTGGACTATCCGGAGTTCTTAAAATATCCCCATAATATTCCAAATGAAAGGTCCTATTAATTTCATTGATTATAGGAGTAGTTAATAATAATTCTATATACCCTTCCTTTTTATCTTTTTGTCCTAAATAAATCAGACTAATATTAACACACCTAAATAAAAAATATATATTCTTAAGTTCTTCTGTAATTTGACGTATATTTTTAGTCTTTAACTTAACATCAAGTTCTTCATATTTCTTGTTAAGCCAATGAAGTGCTCTTGTTATTATGCCCGGATTGGTCAGCCTCCCCACCATGTACACTGCTTGTGCCTGAGCCAGTATTCCCCCTTCTTCGTATACCTGTTTACATTTATTAAGGATTAATCTTTGTGTTCCTTCATTTTCATTTATTAATGATTTTATAAATACATTAATATCTTGCGTGAACACACATTCTAATTGAGCTGAATTATTATCCTCATCATATCTTTTAAAACATTCAATATAATAATATGCAATAAGGAAATTGGATGTTGTTTTATGTTGATGAATCAAATTCCATTTTCTAATATTAGAATATATTTCGTTTTGTAAAAACTTTTTATTTGTCATAAAATATTGATATGACATCTTTGCGCAATCATAAAATTCACAGTTATCTTCAAGATATGAGAGACAATATTTTTTGTATAATTCACTTAAAGACTGTACCCCTTTGAGCATATCTCTTTCATAACAAAATCTGAAAACATTTAAAATGTTCAAATCAATTTCGTCTAAATCAAAATAATTCAAATAGCGGTTTATAGAATCCTTCATTTTAATATTTTCGCCAATTTCTAAGAACAACTCAATAAATTTTTTCAATTTTTCTTTCTCATATGCATAAATTGGAGTAAATGTAAATGTATACTCCGCACGTAACTGTATAAAATAATAGTAATCTCGAGTTCGATATGAATGTATATTAGTTTTTTCACCAATACATACTATTTTTTTATGACCTGTAATATGATCTAAAAATTCGCGAAAGTATTTGGCGGCTTTTAATGTTGTTCTAAAGTAATTTTCATTACCGTCAATAATAAAAACATATGTAAGATCAGGATACTCTTCAATAAATTCTTTTATATCTCTTACATCTTCATTTATTTTATTCTTTGTTATCTCGCCTTGATAATCGTCATCGGAAATTATAGAGTCATAAAAGTGTAGATTAATATAAAAGGGGCATATATTTTCATCTATACAATACTTATATAAATAGGTATATAAAATTGATAAAAAAGAGCTTTTCCCAGTTCCATCCGGCCCTACAATTTTAATTACGTCTTGCTTATCTTTACATTCTATAATCGCTTTTTTTACAAATTCAAAAATATTATTCTCCGTAACATTGTAAGTTTTTTCATCTTTTTTTACACTGACAACTTCTTTAAATAAATTTGAATACTTTTCTATCTCGTCTAAAGTTAATTCATCTCCTAATCCTCTTTTTATATAATTCTTATTAACAAAATCGTGTATTTTCTCTAATTTTTTATTTCCCCTATTTGGCGTATAACAGAGCATCTTGCCCTTAGATACAATCTTCTTTTCCGCTTGATTGACTTGAACTCTATGATTATTCATTTCTTCCATTCTATCCAAAATTGTATCCTCTATCTCTCCTGCTATCAGCAATACACTCTTATCAATATTATTCCTATAAAAATTATATATTATGTTCAATGATCCCTTAACAAACAATACTGCTTTTCCACTTTTTTTGATTTCAAATTCTTCTACTTTATTTATTATTGTATTGTAGGCTACATCTCTTTCATCCTTTTTACCAAACAAGTACTTTTCTACTTTTTCTAATAAAGTAGTCATTAAATATTCAGATATTCCTTCAAAATCAATTTCATCTACCAAAGACGATAGTTCATGTATTCTACGCTGTTTGCTACAATATTCTCTAAGCTTCTTTTCAATTTCAGCCTTTTCTTTTTTATCTACTAAATAATTTTTTCCACCTTCAAGACCTAACTCAACTAAATAATCAATAACAGTACTCATAATTTTTTTCCCTCATTACTATCTTTCTCTGGAGTTCTCTATTCCCTTTTTCGAAGCGCTTTTTGATAATACAATAACTTCCATTCTTCTGAGTTAAATTATAAGATTTTTTTACCATTAATACAATTATTATCACGATATTATTGGACGAGGGCCAATATGGAGCCACAAAATATATCAACTAATTGTAAGATTTCTTTATCATTATTTACAAGGCTTATATATTGTATGTTATTCGTTGATTTCTTCTATATATTGTGTTATTATGATTTTGTACTTATTTCTTGTGTTATCCCGTAAGGGAGTCTGGACCATTCATCCAGAGCACATGTAGTTTATGTTTGGAAATTAGTGTCATAAATTGGCGTAATCCGCCCTTTTATGGCACTTTTTTATTTTCAAAATTATTTCATTGCCAGAAGGCAGAAAGGAGAATCACTATGTCACTATTTACAATTTTTTCAGGAAGGCCCACAAAAGATCCGGTCATGCAGCAAGCAAAGAACAGCGCTACGGAGTATATTTCTCTTGATATCGCTGTTCCAAGACGGAAAAGAGATGGAAAAGATGACGCTCTATTCATTCACTGTTATTTTAACAAGACTTTAGCTGACCGTCTGTTAAATGCCAAAGTAAAGAAGGGATCATGCATTCAGATCCGCGGAGATCTGGATATTGATGCTTTTCTTTATAATCAGGGGCAGCCCGGAGTAAATGCCAACTGCTATGTAGAGAACTGGGAATTTTGTCTGTCTAATCGTCAGAATTCCGGTCAGGACTTTAATCATGGACAGAACGGAAACTATCAGCCGAATGGGAATAACCAGAATGGTAGTTACCCAAGCGGCGGCGGACAGAATAACCGCAATCCGAACGGGAATACATCTGGCGGCAGTTATGCAGGCAAGAACGGTCCAAATGGCAGTTCTGCCAATAGCCGCAATATAAATGGCGGATATTCCGGCAGCGTGCCTGGCGGTGTTCCTGCACAGGCAAATGGCTATGGAAACCCGAATCAGAATGCAGGAGGAAGCTATGGGTATAACCCGAATCCCGGAGACAGTTACTACTCTAAAGGGTTTGACGGCGTTCCCCAGGAACCGCTTCCGTACAATTAAGTAGTAAAATAAATCATGGATAATCACAGAGGAATTGGATCGGGAAATCCCCTAACAATTCCTCTTTTTTTAGGAGAATGAAAGAGTATGAAAAGTTTAACATTTTTTAAAATATTCACAGGTGTTGTATTGGTCTTGGCACTGTTTGCTACAAATCTTGATCAGAGAATTCTTCTCGCTGTTATTCTGATCGGTCTTCTGGGAACTCTGTTTCTTGCAGTCCTTCCCCGGATACATTTTCCGCAATGGGAAAGAACTCCGATAAGGATACCCAAAAAGAAGAAGCACCTGCCTGTTATGGATGAAGACGATCCTCTTGCAACGGCTCTTATATGCCAGATTGGTCATCGGATCACAGAAAAATTAAGATCTGCATATCCGCAGGCCACCTGGAACTGGGAAAAAACGCCCAGCATTAAAAGGATTCTCTCCGGACAGACAATCCGGATTCAGCTTATGCAGGCTGGCGATTATACTCATGCAGAAATCAATCTGGATTCTTACGGCAGTATTCAACTACATCTTTTGATCATCAAAGATCTGACCTGTTCATCTTTTTCGGAAGATGATGGAAAAGAGACGGCCCCGCCAACTGACTGCGCTTCCTGGTACGAACTTATCGGGAAGAATGTTCTTCAGCAGGTGATCACTGATCTAAATGCGAGAGGATATTCCAGTCTTTCCATCAATGAAAATGGCGACGTATTTATCATGGAAAAAGATACTCCTGTCATCAAGGAACGTTTCGACAATTTCCCAGGCAGGAAATATTGGAAAGAGCTCACGAAAATCCTGGAAGAGAATGAACTGAAAGTCAAGAATCAGGGCAGCACCCTTGTCCTTTCTTGGCGGAATTAGAAAGAAGGTGATAAAAAATGAGTAAATTATTTGAAGCATGGAGCTGGAATCGGCCGCATATTTCTCCCTTTTCGGGATACGCCAAAACATTACTGAGGCGATCAGACATATCAACTCAATACTTTGCCGGAAAAGCGCGTCAGGCAACGGTTCATCCGCTAATCATGCAGGCTGTACAGATGTATCTGGATCTGGAGCTCGGGAACCGGGCTTCCGGCCATGCACACGAGGGAGCCATAGGCAGTCAGGGAAATGACATTACGGTTGCAGAATATCCCAGCAGTTCAGGGGAATTGCAGGTAATCATCTTCAACCGCAATACCGGAAAATTTTCGGCAGGACGATATCCCGATCCGATTGCGCCAACGGCAAAGCCGACTGCGTATTCCTATGACGAAGCCGGAAATTCCGGAACGGCGCTTTTCTTTGCGCTGCTTCCTACATTCCTGGGAGATCCGGAATTCAACCAGGCGTATCAGGATTATAAAGCTCAGGCCACTGCCAGTTTTCCAGACGATGACGCCACAAGTAAAGCGGCTGCTTTGATGTGCGACAATATGTACCGACGCATTGAATATGCAAGTGGTCTTGGAGCAGATGGAGTCAATGTGGTAATTCCGGCAGGAGGAGCAATTCCTGCGCTTCGCGCGCTGGACATTAAACGTGGAACGTATCTTCCTACAAATACTCTGGCCGGCCAGTTTGAAATCATGGTAGACATAAATGCGACCGGCAGTCCGAAAGTCACTATTGCATCCAATGATTTTATCGGGAAGTACGTTCTCGATGAATCCCGTGTACTGACAAGCGAAGAGGAATTATCCGTACCAGTCCTTCCAGATTGGTATCTGATTCCTCCGGAGATCAAAATAATCTGCGAACACGCAAAAGGAACAACCGGAACATCTCATGCCATGCGTAACTTTATGATGCGTGGTCCGGCAGGAACCGGGAAAACCGAAGGTGCAAAGGCGATTGCTGCAGCACTGCATCTTCCTTATCGGTTCATTACCTGCTCAGCGAATACGGAAGTATTTGATCTGATCGGTCAGATTCTCCCGGCAACAGAAGAGAACAAAGAAGATAGCGGAGGGGCTTATCCATCCCTTACAGATATCCAGATGGACCCGGCAAGTGCATATTATATGCTGACCGGAACTTATGAGGATGAAATTGACGAATTTACCGTCTATAAAACCTTGCTTGAGAAGGTTCGTCAGGATGGGGAACATTCGGCTGCAGCACAGAATGGGAGCAATTCTTTTCACTATGTAGATACTCCTCTTGTGGAAGCGATCCGCAATGGGTATGTGCTGGAGCTGCAGGAACCTACCTGCATTGCCAATCCTGCTGTCCTGGTTGGATTAAACGGGCTTCTGGATCAGTGTAAATCCATCACGCTTCCCACCGGGGAAACGGTGGAACGCCATCCGGATACAGTCATTGTAATTACAACCAATGTGGATTATGCCGGGTGCCGTGGCATGAACCAATCCATCATATCCCGAATGAACCTTGTCATCGATCTGGATGAGCCGGATGAGCAAACGCTGGTGAAACGGGTAATGGGAGTCACCGGATGTAAAGACAAATCCGCAGTAACAAAGATGGCGCAGATTGTACATAAGATCCATGAATACTGTCAGGAAACCTCCATCCGCGACGGCTGCTGCGGTGTTCGTGAACTGATCGCATGGGTACAGTCCTACATGATTATCAAAGATATTTCAGAGGCAGCAAAATATACTGTCCTCTCCTCCGCCTCCTCAGATGCGTCCTGCAGGAAAGAAATCGAAGACACCTGCATGAAGACGCTTCTTGCAGCATAAGGAGGTTTCTATGAATCAATTATCAGAGTCCGAAATCCGGACAAATTTCTCAAAGAACCTTTCATACATAAGGCGCACAAGCAAATATAGGCTATCACAGGCAGCACTTGCAAGAAGGCTCTGCCTTTCTAAGTATGCTGTTAGTATGTATGAAGCAAACCGTGCAGCTCCGACCGCATATGTGGTCTATCTGGTATCCCTCTATTCCGGGATACCGATGGAGCGGCTGCTTACAACAGATCTATCGAAAGGAGAATGATTTTGCGCGCAGATTACAGATTACTCAAAAAGCAGATCATGGAAAAGCGCGATGAGATTACAGACAAAGAACTTTTTTCCTCTGGCGCTTATGCGGATTATCAGAGCCGAATTGCTGAAGGTATTACCAAACGATACCGGTCAGGTGTTCATGTTGTAATGATGTGGAATGAAGATGAAAATGCGGCTGTCGCATATACAAATAACATCACAATTCATATGAACGCTGCCAATAAGATCACCGCCAGCTTTCCTACCAGGCTCTTAAAATCCCTTAGCTTAACTGGCATGAACGGACATGAATGCGGGCATATGTTATTCACTGATTTCACCGCATCGTCCTTATATCTGAGTTCTTTGGAAAACGGCAGCTTTTATCCATGTGAACCAACCATCGCTGCTTCCCAATATGCCTCTAATTATCAAGAATTATCACAGGCCCTCAGTGGTAAAGCCGCACGCCTCGCACTGGCGAAATTTGCATCTCAGCTTCTCAACATCCTTGAAGATGTTTATATCGAAGCCAGAATGTGCCAGGAATTTCCGGGAAGCATCCGTCAGGGCATTAACCTCAACAATGACAGATATGCAGAACAGATCCCGTCAATCCAGAAACAGATTGACAGCCACTATCAGGGATTTGCCATTGTCGCGAATCTGCTGATCCATTACTGCAAGGCAGGAGACATCAACAATCCTACCAATTACCAGGGGGAATATCTGGATTATTTTTACGAATGTCTTCCCATTGTTTCCGAATGCATCTATGAAGCAGATCCGCGGGAACGGTTCAAGGCAGCAAATGAAATTCTCGTTATCCTGTGGGAATATATCAAGCCCTTGATCCAGGAAGCAGAACAGCGGGAACAATCCGGAGATCTTGACACGTTTGGAGAAGAACTGGCGGAAACACTTGGCAGACAGGTGGCCGGAGGCAGCCCGCTTCCTAAGAAAAAGGGGCGCCCCAAAGATAAACGCAAAGCAAAAATCGACAAAGGCGTTCTTCAGGAAGGCCGGGAAGAAATACAGGAAATTCTCCAGGAGGAAACCGGGCGCATTGCGCTTGAAAAAACTTCTGATCTGTCAGTTGGCAACAACCCGGGGATTTCTTATAGCTTCGATTATACCGGCTCTGGTTATGAAGACGCTGCGAACGATATCAAGGGCGTGCTTACAAAACTCGCAAAGGATCTGGCCGAACTGGAGTATGAGGAAGATCTTTCCGAAGAGCTCCAGAAGGAGTCCAACGCAATTCAATACGGCAATATCCATAAGGGAATCCATATCTACGTCAACCGCATGACTCATGTTCCGGATCGGCTGAAGCGAAGCTATGATGCTATTGCCGGACCACTTTTAGACATCTCCAGACGGTTGCAGCAATCGATCAGTGAAATTCTTGATAAGAAACGGAACGGCGAAAAGCTGAATCATCTGGTATATGGAAGGCGTCTGGAACCAAGGAACCTATATCACAATGACGGCGGATATTTCTCGCGAACCCGGCTTCCAGGAGATCCATCCGAACTGGCTGTGGGGCTGCTCATTGATGAAAGCGGCTCTATGGGAAGTGCGGCCCGGCTTCCAATGGCAAACCAAACCGCAATTATTCTCTATGATTTCTGCCGTTCTCTTGATATCCCCGTCACGATCTATGGTCATACAGAAGATTACTCCGATGCTGTACAGCTATATTCCTATGCAGAATTTGATTCGATTGATAATCAGGACTGCTATCGGTTAATGGATATGGCCGCCAGAGTAGCAAACAGAGACGGAGCTGCGCTCCGCTTTGTGGCAGAACATCTTGTAAAACGACCGGAAGAATTGAAAATCTTAATCCTGATCTCAGACGGTCAGCCTGCCGGAACCGGATATTACGGAACCGAGGCTGAAAAGGATCTGCGGGCCATTAAAAAGGAATATCGCCAGAAAGGTGTCATCCTGTTTGCGGCTGCAATCGGCTCAGATAAAGAGAGGATTAAGCGGATCTACGGAGACGGTTTCCTGGATATTACAGATTTAAACAAATTACCGAAGCTGTTGCCCCAGCTTATTACTCAATACATTGAATAGAAAGAAGGAAAGCAATATGAATGAACCTTATGTTTCTACGCAGATCAGCGTACTCAAAACAGACCGCAGGCTGATTGCCTTTTATGACAAGCTCAAAACTGCGGATGTTACCAGGTATGCACAGCTTCACGCTGACGGCGAATACTATGAGAATAATCGGAAGGCTCGCTCTCTGATAGGGTTAAGGCTTCTGGATTATTCCAACGGCACCGGCGACCGTACGGTTTCTGTATATGCCAACGTATCTCCCGACACTCTGGAATTCATTTTCACACGGTTATGCGCAGGAGTACCTGAATTCTCTTTTTACCAGGACAAAATCTTTGGTGAACAGGATCAGGGAGGCTATTCGCAGGTGACACGGCTGAGTATTATCCGGGCTACTGTTACTCCTAACGGACAGCCGCGCCGGATTCCATGGATCATATCCGTAGATAACGGAAAAGGGATCGCTGTTAAAAATCCAAACGGTGGATCTTACATGAAAAAAGGCAGCTTTCATTCAAACGCAAAGATTGAGATTTCCCTTACCGATGCCGATATGTTTCATGTCTTAAACCGCGTCGTCCGGTATATCCATGCATGGGAAGGTGCTATCGCACCTAATCTGATCGTAAGCGGAAAGGATGCCCTTCAGAACGCACTCAGCCAAAGACAAAACAACGGCGGTGCAGCATACAACGGATACACCGATTCGTATGGCGGGAACTATGACAACAGTTACAGTGGAAACTACAGCGATAATTACGGCAATGGCTACGATAACGGATATAATCCTGATTTTAATGCGGCCTGAGCGATTCGAGGGGATCTCTATCCCCTCACCAGATGAAGGAGGACACAATGAAACCAGCAATGATTCGGACAATGGATTCTCAGGGGCGGATCATTATACCTCATGAAATCCGACGGACTATGAACCTTTCCGGCGGAGATACCTTAGAGATCCGCACCGTAGAAAACGGAGTCCTGTTAAGTAAATACAAAAGCGCTTCTGCCGGGGATCGCAGTATGAAAAAATATCTCAATATTCTTTACTCCGTTACCCGCTGCGGCGCTGCTATATGCACGGAAGATCAGGTGATTGTATCCAAAGGTCTCTGTGTCATGGAAGGAACGACTATATCTGAAACCCTTCAGAATTATATCCGGTCCGGAAAACAGCAGATATTTACAGAGCCGGTTTATCTGACAGATACATCGGTTTCCCAAGTAGATACTTTAATCCCGCTGTCTGCACCGGATAGATTCTGGCAGTCTTCAGCACTTGTTGTCATCAAGGGGAGACGTGAAATCACGGAATCGGAACGGGCCTGCGCCCGCCTGATTGCCTCACTGATCAGCAGCCCCAACATATAATTACGATTTTCATGCTTTTTACAAAGGAGGAAGAAACACAATGAAGAAAATAACAGTATTATCAGAGAATGAACGTCAGTTTGCGGACAAACATCACGACACAGTTTTACACTTTCTGTCTCATTTTCATCTGAAAATGGCAGATTACTATGATGTTGTAATCTTCGGTTATCTTTCTGCGGTTCAGAGCTATCTTGCTGATCCCGAACTTCAGAAGTATCGTTTTTCTACGATTGCATGGAGCCGGATGATGGATGCTCTGGCAGAAGAACAGATCTACCAGCGCCGTCCGAAACGCTGTGCTGCAACTCTTTCCTTTGAGGAAGATTCCAGCCTTAACGAATTAAACCGTCTTCTTCCGGATCGGGAAAAGGCGATTGAAGATCAAATGTTTGATCGTGAAATCCTCTATGAGCTGCTTTCTTATTCTACACCGAAAGAACGGGAGGTTCTGTATTTAAAGGCAGACGGATACTCCTATCACGAGATCAGCGAGTACTGCAGTATCAGCGTAGCAGGAGTTCAAAACCGCATCAGTCGTTTTCGCAACCGTCTGATGTCGCCAAGAATCCGTAAGGCCGCCATATGAGAGGAGACAGGATATGGAGAAGAATAAAGTGATTAACTTTCAGAATCATCCCAAAAAAGAATTACATCTAACCGGATATCTTTCCCTTCCGCTTCGCGTGGGAGAGCGTGCATGGATCATCAGCAATTCAGGTATCCACCCTACTTCCGAAGTAGAAAAGATCTGGGAAGTATCCGAGTCAGGTATTTTGTTTGAAACAAAAAATATCATCTATCGCCTTGATTATACTACGGCGAACGCAAAAACCGGGGTGATATGTGCTTGAATAAGATAATAGAACTGGAGAGCAGTCTGCAAAAGCTGCTCTCTATCCTGAAAAGAAACCGAGAGCAAGTTCCCCGTGATGAACTCAGAACAAGATTCCGGAATGCCTATTACCAGCTCCTCGGTCAGATCAACCATTTACTCCGGCTCTATATCTGCACGCGGCTTGCGGACCGGCTTTATAAGAATCCTTATATGCCTGAAGGTCATCAGATTGAGACTCTTCAACGAGCCATAGATGAGACTGGTCTGATTCCTGAGATTTCCCGCTGTATCAGCAGAACCTACAGCATAGCAGCAATAGATCCACTGATACAAGAATTAAAAAGTAAGGTGGAAACCGCTCTCTGGCCCTTTGTGGATCTGGAAACATGCCTTGTGGCAGATCTGGATCATATGGAACGGGAGCCGGTCATCTACAATACGATCACAAAGCAGATCTGGGTGGATGGAAAATGGATTGATCATGAGCTTAATCTGGAGTGGAAATTGCTGATCTATCTCAGGGAACGGCCCTATGACACTACGATTCCTGTAACAAGAAAGGAAGCAACGAATGAATATTTACCGAATGAACGGAACGAAACGAATTGCAATCCCGTTGACGAACAGGGAAATGGAGCAGGCTTACGAAATCATGAAGTATCAGGCATTCGCTGAAGACTTTGTGGAACGGTATATTGATCGGTTCGATCAGGAGATCGGTCTGTGTAATCTTCCTGTAGATACACTGGAAAACGAGACGCAATTACTGGAAGCCGCATACAAGTTGTATCAGGAACTTCAGGATTGTAACTGCACATTTAATGATACGCTCAACACAATATTTAACAAAATAGAGCTGATGGTACAGCAGAATGCTATTGCTTTGCAGGCTGCATAGGAAAGAAGGGATGAAATGAGAAATAAAATATATTTGCTTAATGACTTTGATTACATCGAAGAATTTTTAAAAGACGACGAGCTCTGTTGGGAACTGGGCAAAATTATTGTCCAAAAGAACTGGAGAATGCCTTCATTATCTGCGGATGAGATTCGAAAATTAGCCTCCATAGATAATGGCAGCATCATAAAGGGAATTACGGACAAGCCGTTATATGATCTGGTTATATGTATCCTCAGACAGTGCTGTGAAGATGGATTCTATAATGGCAAAAAATATTTTGAAGTCTCTGAGATGCCGGTTTATAATCCGATTTTGCTTCTCTCTGAACTGAAATTCTATCATTTTGCCATTACTGTTCTTTATGAAAATCCGGAGACAATCTCTAATCTCTTACATAGCAGGAACTTGTTCTCCTCCGAGATATCAATCGAAGACCTGAAAGAACAGGGGAATCGTGCTTTCAAGGCATACAGATCCGCTGAATCCAAAATCAGGAAACAAATCAATGCATTTTCCGATCCGGAGTACATCTTTGAGATAGTTACCAAGGAGCTTAAGAAATTGATGGAGCTGTTACCGGCTGGTTTTGCTGCTGCTATGCGCTGTGCAGTTTTTGAGGATGACTTACCCATCTATAAGGAGCTCGGCTATGGTGAGAGATGGAATACAATCCCCATGCCTCCCATAATCCCGAATTTGCTGCGTCATTTCAGTAAAAGTGAACGGACAACACCTGACGGAAAGGTTGCTGTTTCCGTCTATGATCTGAATGATGCCATGTTTCTGTTCTATTCCAGGGAAAGCGCAAATGCTTTTAAAAAGCGGTACGAGATCGAAAACTGCAGCATTCTGGTAAAGAGCAACGGTCTTTGGCTCAAGGAAAAAGCTAAGAAGAAAAATAACACAGAAGGAAATTAAATAAAATTCGCAGGAACTGTCCTTTTTGGATGGTTCCTTTTCATAAGGAGGCAGCAAATGCAAATATATATTTTACATGGATATGTGGACGGGCTTACAGATCCGGTCGTATCTACAGACTATTCTATTGTTTATGATGCAATGAAGACAGCGTATGAGGAAGCAATAAACGATGCTGAACAAACACCGGATGAACTGGAATGCAGCTTTCTGGAAGGTTATTCTGCAACAGCCGTGGTCCACGGAGACTGGCACGAATGGCAGATCTCGATTGCCGAGCTTCCATCCGTCGCTTTGATAAAGAATGAAAGAGGTGAACATGAATGAACCAGACATTGAGGACAATGCATACAGAGACAGTAAGAATTTCTCCTGCAGCACAGGAAGCGGTAACGGAATTCCGCGGAGAATTCTTTTTCTTGAGTAATTTTTACTATGCTCCCATTACCTATATGGGCCAGCGCTATGCAAACAACGAAGCAGCATTTCAGGCCCAGAAGACACGCAATCCCAATAAGCGGAAGGAATTCACAATCCAGAACCTTCAGCATCCGGGAGATGCCAAAAGGCTTGGCCGACATCTGCAGCTCAGAGAGGACTGGGAAGAAATCAAGCTGGAGCAGATGTACAATATCTGCATGGCCAAATTCTTCCAGCATCCGGATCTGCGTGAAAAACTCCTGCAGACTTGTTGCTGTCCGCTATTTGAAGGAAATACATGGGGCGACCGTTACTGGGGTACAGTAAATGGCTATGGAGAAAATCATCTGGGGATTATCCTGATGGATATACGAGCCAAACTCAAACGTGGAATTTGAATTAACTGTAATAAACCATACGTATTTCTAAATACACAGGAGGGATAGAATGATCATCAAAATTACTGTAAATGATAACGATTTTGGCTTTCTCATGGAGTCTTTTGCCAGAAAAATTATTTTAGATCCATATTACATCTCAGAAAAAACAGCCTCCTTGGAGGAATTTCATCAGTTCTTTCTTGACTGTAAACGATACAGAAAGTGTATCAAACTGGAATCAGGAGAATATTCCAAAGAAGATTGTCGATTTGTGGAAGATATGGTCCGTAAGCACTTTCTTCAACACATCAGCAATGATGAATCCTTCGACTATCTTTCGGAACACTTTGAGACAACTGTTGTAGAAAGTATTACCGATCAGTGGGAAAATGGGGAAGTCTATTACATCTTTCCAACATCTTATACGGATAATGTATTGAATTTTTAACCACAGATGCGCTCATGCCATCACCACTGTACATAATGAATCACTATTCTTTTGAACAAAAGTTGTAAAGAGACTTCGAGCCGCCCAACAAGGACGGCTCTTTTCATATCTCAAAACCAATTATTCATACTTTGCGAATAGTTCATCGACCAGATATCCGTATTCTGGCAATTGTTCTGTATACGGCGACAGCGTATCCCGGATTTCCTGCTGCTCTGCCGTTCCACATAATGTCAGATCAGAAGGCTTGCCCTCGCGTTTCATCAGATCTGTGGAAATAAAACGAATAATATGATCAAATAGAGTTGCCCCGTCTCTTAGGATAGCAGGTGCTATATAAAAGTCATCACCATCATCCGTAATCCCATTAAGCATGACGTATCCCAGTTTATCAGACCACACTAAATCAAAATAAGGCGTTTCCCGGATATAATCATCAAATACGTTAATTACTTTCCTAATCTCTTCATTCTGTTCTTGTGTGAACATTGTATCCTCCTCTAATCCATCGCGTTTATTCCGCTATGTACATCCTACTATATATGTCAAGGATAGATTCCTTAGATCGTGAAATGCCGATATCCGCCAGCCGCATATCCGTTTCCCTCATTTGTAAGATAAAATCCTTGATATCCTCCAATACAGAAGCCGGAGCATAAATCGTCTGCTCTTCCCTGACAAGAGGGAACAACCGGAACACATCAAGCCGGTGCTTCCGGAGATCTCTGGAATTGACATGGATTCCCTGTTCCTTTTTGCTCTTGAGATCAAGCCAGGCTTTCATTTTAAGCGGGATAATATGCTCGGCATCCAGAATAGAGATTCCGTCTTTTTCAGTCCTGCCATCTAATAAAAAATGATAGTAGTCATCATTCAGCAGAATTGCGGAGAGACTGGACACCTCATCATCAATATGCAGAGGCATAAGGTGAGTATTTGGCTGCAGTTTTACATTATTCTGCGGACGCGAAAATAATTCAATCATCTTCGGATATGATGGATCTGTCGGATTGACAAAACGATAGAATTCCGGCTGTCCGCTACTACGTTGGCGCGCCTGATATCCCCCAGCATCTATAAAAGACCAAAAAGCAGACGCAAATTCTGTTGTAAGTGCCTCGATAATGATAACCATATCAATATCTACAGTCTGCCTGAAGTCCAGTCCTGCATCCGTCATAAGAAGATCGCAGGCAAATCCACCGATTATTGTATACTGCTCTTTGTAATCACTGAAGTGTTCCCTAAATAGCTCAATTCCATTTACCATATTCTGCTCCTTATCATTCGTAATCTTTAATCGGAAGCCCATGCTTCTCCCTGATTTCATCCAGCCCCATCTGTATCCTTTCATCCGGATCATTGTCAAGACTAAGCAAGAGGGAAATATCATCTACCCGTCCATTATCAGATAGCAATTCCGGGGCATAGCTCCATACTTCGATAGCCGATCCCCCGAAGTCCTCAAACTCCCTCTTTGATATGATATATTCCGTAGGAATTGTCGATGCCACCCTTGTGGAGACGGCAATTCCCCTGTCATATTCCTTCGCGCCAACCATCGATATAGAAGAAAGAGCTTTTACACCACTCTGAAGGAATTGCGGTCCTGACGGCTCGCCTTTCACATATATAACACGCTTTATCGGCGATTTCATCCTGCTATATGCTTTCCTTAAAAATTCCGGTTTATCAAACTGGGGGATAATCCACTTATTTGTACCTTCACTTTTTATTTCAATAATTCCTGATTCAGTCAGATCTCTGATTGCTCTGCTGCAGGTTGCTTTTGAGAGCAGGAGCTTTTTTGACAAATCGGTCTGATTCATGTTCCTGTTTTGTCCGGCATAATAATATAAGTAAAGAAATACAAGCTGTGTACCTGGTGCCATAGTTTCCTCTACCTGGGAAACAGGCGCGCATTTTTCATAAAGAAAGCATCCCCAGAAAGGCAGATAAACCTGTTGTGATTCGGCTATAAAAGGGAGCCTGCTTTCAATCAGATTCCGACGCTGCTGCGCAGTAAGACCCTCCAAATACAGTGCGCACGGTACAGTACACAAACTGCAAAAATTTGCGAACTGTTTCTTTAAGGACGGAAGACGCCAGGAATGGCTATTCGGTGACAGCAATGCACATCTATATTCATCCCATGATAAAAGCTGAAGATTGTAATTATCACGGATATAAGCCGGCGTATTCCTCGGATATTCATATGATGTAATCATAATGTTTTCACCAAATATTGATTTCAGAAACTCAAGCATATCCGCCCTCCCTTTGAATCTCTTTATAAGTTTCATTGTTTTTTTTATTATATCATCACTAATGAAACAACGCAAGTTTCAATGAAACAATAGCCAATAGCCAAATTCTCTTATAATTCTAGTATTGAATATTCTACAAATAAATATGACCAAAAACGATATTATGGACGGCTCTTTTCATATTATCACAACAATACTCTGTTATACTTTTCCTCTACAAGCCATATGTTTCGCATTAAATATGCCTGCCGAAATTCACGTGCAAAAGTTCCACATTCTCTTGGTACACATGAAATATAGTAGCGCATATCCAATTCAAAAATCTTTTCCCTGCCTCTGCTCAGCGCTCGAATCATCCTGCAGAGTTTCCGATTCAAACGATAAGACATTTTCTTATCCTTCACCTTCAAAGATGAAGCATGAAGTATTCTTCCCTTTAAGCACTCCCTGCCAAGTTCAAGAATTTCTCCAATCCGCAGCGGAGTCTGGTATAAAATACCGAAGAAAACTGCTTGCTCCAGATAACCAGATTTTACATAGTCTTCCATAGTATCTTTTCCCACTCCGAATAAACTGAAATAGTGTAATTCACGATATGTCTGTGCCTGTATGCCTTTCCCAAGGTTTGCTATTCTGTTGACAACTAGCTTGCCAATTTTAACTTCTATATCGACCGCGTTTTGTTCAAATATGGAGATAAGAGGTATGCGGACAGACTCCAGTATCGCTTTAGACGCACATATCCGGATATAGGAATTGATCACTTTTTCCGCTTTTATATTTCGCTTTTTGGTTCTCTTAAAAACATCATAAAAAAGAGAGATATAACAGAGAGAGGACTGCCATGGCTCAACAATATACTCAACCAATTCCTCACATTTCTTCTTATTATCGCTCCAAACTTTCATATAGAGAATTTTCGGCACATGGTTTTTATCATCCGCATATGGATTTATTTCACCACTGATCCGGATTATACCATAGTATCGTTGATTCCTATATTCTAATTTTCTGGATATTCTCAATTACGTTCCCTCCCTCTGCCCGAATGTAATCTTTTCTTTATACTGATACCACTGTTTCCTGTAATAAGCTGTATGCTTCCTGAAGAAAAAATTCTTTTGTATATCCCTTCATATAAAATTCCCACAGTTTTTGATGGATCTCCTCAGCGCTTATATTGCTATATTGATTTTCCAGCATCTTTACAAATGGATACACCATTGTTTTTTCTATCCGCTGATCCGTTGCAATCGCGACCTCATCCATCTGATAAACTTCGTATAAACACTCCAGAATAATCTTCGTATCCGTTATCACTTTCATTTCTGGTTTCACCCACTCCTTTTTCATAGCCACGTTCCTCCTTATATCCGGACTCGAAGGCCGTCCAGCTTGGTCCTCGGGTATCCCACAAGATACCACTGATCACTCGTATCCATCTCAATCCGAACCGGAATCCACGTATCTTTCACCTTTACCTCAAAGCAGTCTCCACAGTGCAGCCCTCCATAATACGACTCCACATCAAAACGAATATCGTATCTTCCGCTGCTTTTGTCATAATATAAATTACCTTCTCTTGTTTCCATCCATTGGTTCCTCCTATGTTTGTTTCTCATAATATAGAAACAGCAATCCAACGGATTCTGGAATTTTAAAGCAAATTTGCCTTTTCTTTCATCTCTTTCCTGCTCGTATTCGTATACAGCAGCGTCGTCCGTTCGCTTGAATGACCGGCCTGATTCGCCACCTCCGGAATACTGTATCCGCATTTAAGCGCATGAGAGCAGAAAAAATGTCTGAGCTTATGAGGATTGATCCGATCTGAGCACTGGCTAAAAAACCGATTCACACTGCTTCGGTGAAGTTTCCCGCCTTTTCTGCTGACAAACAAGTATTCGCAATCTGAATTTCTTTCCTTCAGATATTCTCTGACTGCGTGAATAATCTTATCATTGATAAATACAATCCTCTGCTTATTTCCCTTTCCTATAACAATCAGCTCCCGGGCCTGAAGATCTAAATTGGTCAAAAGAAGATTCGTGCATTCGCTGACTCGTAAACCGGCATAAGCCAGGAGAGTCGCTATCGCATAATTCCTCTTTCCGGTTTCTACAAGTACCCGCTGGAGAAACTCGTCCACTTCCGGTTTTTCAAGATCTGACGGACTGGCAATCATCTGCTGAAATTTCAGCCGATCTTCTGATACAACCGCATCGTCTTCCTGGTCCTTCGTTTCAATAAGGAATTGATTAAAGCAGGAGAGAGCAGACAATTTTGCATTAATACTATTGAATTTCAATCTCTTTATATTCTGGAGATAAGATCGATAATCCAGAATATTCGTATGATAGAGCTTTGTCATCTCCCGACCGTATGACTCTTCATACCACAGCGCATATCCTTTCACATGGCCAAGATAGGTCTGGATCGTATTTTCTGACTTTCCATGCTGCGACATATATTCCTGAAAATCTTCCAGTGAAATCATTCCGCTTCCTCCTCTCTGCAATTATGTTGCGTTCACTTTCCAGTGGTTTGTAGGAAATTATGTTGCGTTCGCACTATGTTTTCCGAGGTTTTTGCCACTCTAACACAACATAATTACCATTATGTAGCGTTAAGAAAAGATCCCCTTCGGGATCTCACATGCATTACTCCCTATATATAATAAATACGTTACTGGATCAGGAAACGCAAAAAGGACAGCAGATTGTCTCCGCTGTCCATAATGCAATTTATTCTATTTCTCGAGTGATTATATACTACTTTTAGATTGATGACAGTCATTATAAACCTCCGTTTCGGTATTAGGTGAATGAGTAACCGAAACGAGGTCTGTCGGTGGGCGGCACCCAGAGCGGCCGCTCCGCATCTCTGGGCAAAGTGTCGAGAAGTCAGATTATAGGATAGAGGGATGGAAAAGTATAAGGACACAACGATACCTCCCGGGCACCGCCGTATGGCTACTTTTTTTGTTTTAGCGCGTGATAATCCAGACTTCAAAACAACAGTTTTTTAATCCGTTTGCCTGACAGCAATATTTTTACTTATTCTATGTTCGCTTTTTATTTCTCCCTAATCAACAGGGTTGTTCCCCAAATACCACCAAGTAACATAACCTCTAATACACCCAAAATATGTATAATATTTGTTAAACAGAAGTTGCTAAAAAGTGCTATTAAGTGATTGAGCCCAAGCCCCCAACATAATATTGTAGATTGTAGCGTTAATATTTTCATAAATTCTTTCTTTCTTTTCAAGAATGTATAAACGATTGATAATATTAGTCCTACATTCCACAATGCAATTTCTCGTTGCCAGCCATAAGCTGCTCCCCATACGGAAAATTCTTCAGCTAGTTCTGGAAAAAAGATTTGCCAGATCAATGCTCCACAACAAGCAACAAGCATAAAGGACAGGTAAAAAGTATAATTCTTTGTCGAATTGAATTTTGTTATTTTTGACATTTCGCGTCCTCCAAACATGAAATTTATTTCATGTTTCAGTGTAAAAGGGCGAACTCAGTTTGTCAAGCAAAAATGTGAAATTTCTTTCATATTTCTTGCTCTTTTCTTTGAGTAGATATATAATTACTTTGTCGGAACCAAGGGAGGTGAAGTTATGGGTAACAATCAAGTGCGTATCCCAAGACAAAAGCGTTCCATCGAAAAAAAGAAAGCAATAATTAAGGCAAGTTATACCTTGTTTTGTGAAAAAGGATACTATAAGACAAATACTGCAGAAATTGCTAAGATGGCAGGGGTATCTACTGGAATAGTGTATAGTTATTTTCAAGATAAAAAGGACATTCTTATAGAGGTTGTGAAACTTTATATCAGCAGATTGAACGAACAATTTCAGCCAATTTTAGTGTTTCTGGATCATGAAAGAGATTTAATTTTTATAATAAATCAATTCATAGATATTGCTATTTCATCACATCAAATGAACCGTGATGCACATAATGAGTTTTTGGCATTAGCTTTACTCAATTCGGATATTCAAAACTTGTTCAATGAATTTGAAGAAGAAATATTAAGCATTCTTTTTATGAAAATAAAAAAATCTTCATCAACAACAGATAATCTGCTACTTGAAAAGCTTCGAATTAGTTATGGGATTATTGAAAACCTGTGCCATAGTTATATTTCTTCCAAAAAACGAAAGGATGAATTGGAGCAAATGAAAACTATCTGCATCTCTCTAATTGTAGAATTACTCCAAAATTCAAGACTGTGAAGAAAAGTCTGTAAATGTTTCAAATTGTTTTCTTGAAAATGCACGAGTAAAAAGTTACTGTATATATAGAGATCCCGGAGGTTCATTCCTCCGGGATCACAAATCTGTATCCGACACCACGTACTGTCTGGATATATTCTTTATCAGTATATTTTCTAAGTTTCTTACGGATTCCTGCAATCAGGCACCGAACTGCGTTATCCTCATCCTGTGGATCTTCTGATCCGGCTGTCTGGAGGATCTGATCTTTTGTAAACACTCTCCCTGGCTGTCCGGCAAAATAGAGAAGTACATCAAATTCCTTTTTAGTCGTAGGAATTTCCACCTTATGATATAATATCTGACGATGTGTAATCATTACCGTTAGTCCATCCCGAAAGCGTATTGTATTCTCGTCTTTATAAATATACATCTTATCACCTACCTTCTTCGTATTATCTATACTAAAAAAGAAATCTCACCAGAATATCACAGACCAATAATTTTTTTCTTCAAAAATGCCTTGAAATGTCACAATCCTGTGAGGTTTCTGTGACATTTCGTTGTTATCCTAAAAGAAAAAGGGGATAAATATGAGCATAATAAGGGATAAACAGCAAAGACAATATGTACATCACCATTTAAGAACTCATTTAACAGTCATTAAAGGAAATGCCGAGATGCTTGATAGATATTATTGCGATAATAGAACTAAGGAAAAACAAATGTTGTCACAGATCTTAAAACATATAAAAGACATGGAAAAATTTCTGGAAGAGTTATAGAATACTTCTAAATAAATCAAAAGGATGTGATCCAATGAAAATTTTAGTGGTCGAAGATGACCAGCTTTTGAACACAACCCTTTGCTATAACCTGTCCGCTGCAGGTTATGAAGTAGATGCTGCATTAACCAAGGGGATAGCGGAAAATTTATGTGAGAAGCAGGAATATGATCTGATTGTCCTTGATATCAATCTGCCGGATGGAAACGGATTTGATTTTTGCCGAGAATTTAAGGACAGTCACCCTGATACTGCGGTTATCTTCCTGACGGCAAACGATATGGAGAGCGATATGCTCAAAGGTTATGAGCTGGGGGCGGATGATTATGTGACGAAACCTTTCCCTATGAGTGTATTCCAGAAAAAAGTATCTGCATTGCTGGCCCGGATCAGGAAACAATCTGATAGTGATTTATATAATGATGGAAGTCTGGTTATCAACTTTTCAGAAATGACTGCTACACTCAACGAGAAAAGTATTTCTTTTACTCCGCTGGAGTATAGACTTTTAAAAGTTCTGACAAAAAATCCAAAGATTGTGTTAACCCGGCAAGTGTTATTAGAAAAACTGTGGGATATTGATGGGAACTTCGTAGATGAGCACGCCCTGACTTCAACGATCAGCCGTATCCGAAATAAAATTGAAAAACCAGATCGCGCCTATATTAAAACAGTTTATGGTATGGGCTATATGTGGATTGGAGGAACCAATAAATGAGAATAAAAAACCAATCATTTAACAAAGTATGCATTGTCGTCTGTACAATTCTTCTGTTGCTATCGCTATCTGTATTGGTTCTCCTGTATATCCTTACACAAAATAGGCTGGTCCTATACGTCGTCTTATTCTATGTAGTATGTATTATTGGGTGTATGTCCGCTTTTTTAGTATTTGTGCGACAGAAACTAACGATGTTTTCAGACTCTCTATGCAAGCTACTTGACGATATGATGTCGGGAGATCAGGCCATGCCGCAGTACGCAGAGGAAGAATCCCTATTTTATAAAATCCAGCATCGGATTTCTCGGCTCTATGAAGTGTTGCGGGAGAGCAAAAGCAGCATAGCAAAAGAACGAGCAGATCTGCAGGAGCTGATTTCAGACATATCTCATCAAGTTAAAACTCCGATTGCAAACCTAAAAATGCTGGATGCAACTTTATTAGAGCAAACAGTATCGCTGGAAAAACAAAAAGAATTTCTTTTGGCTATGGGAAACCAGTTGGACAAGTTGGATTTTCTCATGCAGGCAATGATTAAAACATCTCGGTTGGAGGCTGGTGTAATTTCTTTGGAACCGAAGCCTCTGGCTATCTATGATACTCTTGCTGCAGCACTGGGAGGTATTTTGCTGAATGCAGAACAGAAAAAAATCGAGGTCAAAGTGGATTGCCCGGAAACGGTAACTGCGGCCCATGATAGGAAATGGACAACCGAAGCCCTGTTCAACATCTTGGATAATGCGGTGAAGTATACGCCAGAAGGCGGGAAAATTCAAGTGACCGTGGCGAGTTGGGAAATGTATGCGAAGATTGATATTTCCGACACGGGCATCGGTATTCCTGAACAACATCAAGGAACAATTTTCAAACGGTTCTACCGTGAGGACAGTGTGCATGACGCTCCCGGCATTGGCATCGGTCTATATCTTACCCGTGAAATTATCACCCGACAAGGGGGCTTTATTCGTGTCGCTTCGGAAGTCGGCACCGGCTCTACCTTTTCGGTGTTCCTGCCCCATTCTTAAAATGTCACAGGATTGTGACATTTTAAGGCATTTTAAGGGGAAATTCAAGAACTGCCGTTACATTTCTGCGAGGTTTTCCCTTTACAATGGAACCATCAAAAGAAAGGTGGTAAAACTTATGCCTATTTTACAGACAACAGATTTGAAAAAGTACTATGGAGTTGAGCCAAATATTACAAAAGCTCTGGACGGCGTTTCTCTCTCGATAGAACATGGGGAATTTGTCGCCATCGTTGGCACTTCCGGCAGCGGCAAGTCCACACTGCTGAATATGATCGGTGGGCTGGATGTTCCCACTTCCGGCAAGGTCATTGTGGATGGTAAAGATTTGTCTACTCTGAATGACGAGCAGCTTACCATTTTCCGCAGGAGGAAAATCGGCTTTATCTTCCAGAACTACAACCTCGTCCCCGTTCTCAATGTCTATGAAAACATTGCCTTGCCCGTGGAACTGGACGGCGACAAAGTAGACAAGAAATTCATGCAGGAAGTCGTTCGGATGCTGGCATTGGAAGATAAGCTGAACAATATGCCAAACAATCTTTCCGGCGGCCAGCAGCAGCGCGTCGCCATTGCCCGCGCCCTGATCTCAAAACCGGCGATTGTGCTGGCGGACGAGCCTACGGGTAACCTCGACAGCCGGACGAGCAGTGATGTCCTCGGTCTGCTGAAAACCACCAGCCATAAATTCCATCAAACGCTTGTAATGATTACTCATAACAGCGAAATCGCCCAGCTTGCAGAGCGGATTGTCCGTATTGAGGACGGAAAGATTATGGAGTAAGGGGGTGCCATAGATGAATGGTATTCTGTTTGGCAACAATAACATGACCGTTATCAAACATCTTTCAAAGAGATATTTTAAGAAAAACAAAGTACGGAATATCGCCGCAATTTTGGCTATTTTTCTGACGGCTTTCCTGTTTACCTCTATTACATCCCTTGCTTTTAGTATGGTATCTTCGCTTCAACTCTCCATGCAGATGCAAAAAGGAAGTAAGGCAGACGGCGACATTCGTTATATGAACGAAGAACAATATGATCAGCTTATCAGCAGCGATTTTGTCGAACAGGCCGGATGCAGGCGGGTTATTGGTTTTGCAACAAATTCGCCCGGACATAGCACTGAAATTAATTATGCTGACGCCATTCAGCAGGAATTGACTTTCTGTGTGCCGACACACGGGGATGCTCCGCAAGCGGCGAATGAGATTTCCACTAGTGATCTTGCTTTGGAAGCCTTGGGAGTGGAAGCCGAAATTGGTGCACAGGTTCCCGTTGAGTTTGAGTTGCGGGGGCAGACCTATCATTTTGATATGGTACTTTCCGGCTGGTGGGAAGCAGCGAACAGCGTTAGCAGCTTGATGATTGTGTCTGAAAAGTTTGTTGAAGAAAACCCCGATTTATTCCGTAACACCTTTGCAGAAGATAGAGAAATGGCTGGCACCTATCTGTCCGATGTCGTTTTGAAAAATAAGACGGATGTAAAGGAACAGTTACAGAAATTTGCCCGTTCCGTTGGCGGGAACACCGATGATATGAGTGCAAGTAACTATATTCTCTGTGCAGAGAACGAGGCAACCGTACAATCCATAGATCCGCTTATAGCGGTTGCCGTTGTAGGGTTTGTACTTCTCTTTATAGCCTGCGGGTACTTGCTGATTTATAATATTTTTGATATTTCTGTCATGCAGGATGTTCAGCAGTACGGGCTTCTTCGGACAATCGGATGTTCTACCCGGCAGATTAAAAAGCTGGTGAACCGTCAGGCCGTTTTGCTGACGGTGATTGGTCTGCCCATCGGCTTAGTTGCAGGATTTCTCGTGAGTTGGGTGCTTCTCCCCGTTGTCATGGAATTTTTAAGATATAACGCTTTGAACGCAACCGAAGTATCGGTATCTCCGTTGATTTTTGTGATAGCCGCCTTGTTTACCATCCTGACTGTATTTATCAGCACCCGGAAACCCGCAAAAAAGGCAGCAAAGGTATCTCCGTTAGAGGCAATCCGCTATACCGGGCAGGAAAATATCAAGAAAAAAGTAACAAAACGGACACAGGGAGCAAAGCTGCCCCGTATGGCTCTTGCAAACTTAGGCCGGAGTAAGCGGCGCACAGTTTTCATTGTGATTTCCATGCTCTTGTGTATTGTCTTGCTTAATTCTGCTTTTGTAATTACTCAAAGTATGGATGAAAACAAATGGATCAGCCGTCAAACAAAAACAGATTATACTGTCTACAATTCCACTGCCGTCAATCAAACTGATCCGTTTATGTATCACGAGGATGGACTGCCTTTGGCTGTGCCGGAATTGATAAACCAACAAGCCGGTGTAGAAAATGGAAGATACTTATATCGGAACACCTTAGATGATACAGATGTAACCGTAGATTACGGTATTGAAAACTTTACGATTGAAGGAACCGACGAGTGGAATGGACGCACCTTTGCTCATGGAGGAAATGCACGTGTAGCCATTGCGCCAGATGCAGGAGATCAATGGTATGGAAATGTTTTTGGCGTATCGGATGCCTTTTGGGACGATATAACGATTTATGACGGTGAAAAAAACATTGACACGCTCAAACAGAATATGCATACCGGGGAATATGTGATTATTGGCTATTACATGGATAAGCTAACTGGCGAGCCTGACTTTGGAGTATTTGGCGAACAATTTCCAATGGGGGATACTATATCATTTTATAAGAATGGGGAATTAGTAAAAACCTGTACTGTGCTTGCAATCGCAAATATGACTCCTTATGAATATGAAACATCTTCTGGTGCATTAGCTGCATCACGCATAGGTGGGGACGCACCATTTATCTACATGACAGATGAAATGTTCGGACAGCTTTATGACAACGCCACTCTGTTCAGCTATGGATTTGATGTTGCTGACGGTTATAATCAGCAGATTGACGGTTTTCTGAACGATTTTACAAGCAACAATTCTTCTGTTTCCTATACTTCTACGGCACTAATGAAACAGCAGCTTGCCTCTATCGGGAATATCGTATTGCTTGTAGGCGGAATGATTGGAATAATCATGGCTTTGGCCGGGTTAATCAACTTTACCAATATGATGATTACCAACATTATCACCCGCCGCCATGAATTTGCTACCATGCAGAGCATTGGCATGACGAACCGCCAGCTTCGCCGTATGATGATCTATGAGGGGCTTTACTATGTGGGAGACGCCGGTATAGTCGGTATCATTTTTGCAGCTATGATTGGCTTGACCGTCCTGAAAAGCGTTTTGAACTCGTCCGCGATGTGGTACTTCACGCTGCATTTTACTTTGGTTCCGGCATTGATTATCGTGTTGGTGTATCTTCTTTTGGCTGCGGTGATCCCGGTTATTGTCCTGCGCTTCTTCAACAAGGGTACTGTCGTAGAACGCCTGCGGACAGCGGAGTAAAACAGGTTTAACGAGATCCCGGAGGCTCATTCCTCCGGGATCACAAATCTGTATCCGACACCACGTACTGTCTGAATATATTCTTTATTTGTATACTTTCTAAGTTTCTTACGAATCCCTGCAATCAGGCACCGAACTGCGTTATCCTCATCCTGTGGATTTTCTGATCCGGCTGACTGAAGGATCTGATCTTTTGTAAATACTCGACCCGGCTGTTGCGCTAAGTACTCAAGGACATTAAACTCATATTTACTAAATTGGACTTCGGTTCCATTAAGCACTATCTTATGTTGCACGGAACTTATAACAAGATCTAAATATGGCTGCTCCTGTACTGTCTTACTCTTAGCTAATATGCACTCCGATTTATTCTTGTCAACTGTTCTTGCCTGACTTTTATCAATATAAACAATAATCATCTTATCCATTCATAGAATACTCCTTAATATTATCCAATCTTTCAATAATGAAAAGTGTTTGGCATATGACTAATTATATTTTGTTCTAAATAGATTTTTCCTCTATTGACAATTTACGATGCAAGTTAAATGCCATAAACACAGTTATAATAGCTGAAATTATATCAGCAATCGGTTGTGCATATAATATTCCACTCAAGCCCCAGATTGCAGGAAGGAGGAAAATGATTGGAACAAAGCAAATCCCCTGGCGGCAAGCCCCGAGAAAAAAGCCTGCCGTACCTTTCCCAAGTGCAAGAAACAAAGAAGAATAAACTGTATAAAATCCGAACAAGAAGAACGATAAACCATTTGCAACAAGAGATTTCTGTCCTACCGAAATCATTTCTCCATTTCCATTTGCGAATTGTGAGATGATCTGAGTAGAGAACACAACCATTAACAAACCAACAACTACGCAAAAAATAGTTGACCATAGTATTGATATTTTAATGGATTCCCGCAATCTTTTGAAATTTTTTGCACCATAACTAAAACCAGCAATCGGTTGGAATCCTTTCAAAAATCCAAATACGACTAACGTTCCCATAGAAGTTACTCTTGTTACAGCCCCCATTCCGGCAATAACAGCATCTCCATAATCACTAGAAGCTCGATTAATCAATGCAATCGAAAGACTGGTAAGGAGTTGGAAGGTTAATGTTGGAATGCCGATTTTTAAAATCTCCACAAAGGTCTGCTGTGTCGGGATAAAATCTTTTATGCTAAATGTAAAGGCACTCTTTTTGCGTAAAATATAGGTTAGGTAAACAAGAGTTGAAACAAGCTGAGAAATTGCTGTAGCGATTGCTGCACCCGCTACGCCCATATCAAACGTGTAAATGAATAGGGGATCTAAACCTATATTAATAACAGCCCCCAAAAGCAATGCGCACATCGTTGTTTTAGCAGCACCTTCACTCGCTACAATGTTATTCATTGTCACATTAAACACATTAAAAATACAAGAAATAACGTAAATTCTGGCATAAGTCAATGCATATGGCATAATCGTTTCTGTAGCACCCAAGAATGTTAAAATAGGCTTAAGAAAAATAGTTGCAAAAATAATTAAAACCGCTCCAATTAGAACACTACTGTAAAGAGCCGTACTAGCAACAATATTTGCTGTTTTTTTGTCTCCACTTCCTAATAATCGTGAGAGATAGGAAGCTGCGCCATTTCCGAACATCAAGCCCAGTCCGACGACAACCTGTCCTAGAGGAAACACAATAGAAATAGCACCCATAGGACTCTCACCCAAACCTCCAACAAAATATGCGTCCACAAGATTGTACAGTGCATTGATTAACATACCTATCATAATTGGTATTCCGAGCGAAACAAGCGCTTTTGGTATCGGTGCGTTTCCAAGTAATTCCATCTTTTTGTTCTGTTCATTCATAAAAAATCATTGCTCCTCTCTATTTGTGATATATTTTATAGTGATATAAATTATAGTATTTTATCACCTCAGACATACTACTATAAATTATAGTAGTTGTCAATATATTATCTTTTGCTTGACAAAAGACGTGAAACTGATACTATAATTTATAGCATTTTCAATTAGGAAGGTATGATATTATGGCAACGATTGATTTAATAGTTTTAGGTATGTTAAAAAAAGAATCTATGAGTGCCTATGACATTCAGAAATTGGTCGAATACCGAAATATATCTAAATGGGTAAAAATCAGCACACCGTCGATTTATAAAAAAACAATTCAATTAGAAGAAAAGGGTCTTATTAAAGGAACGATTGTTAAAGAGGGTAAGATGCCAGAAAAAGCAATCTATTCTTTAACAGATGCCGGAGAACAGGAATTTGAAAAACTTATGTTGGATATTTCCACAAAACCCATTCATATTTTTTTGGATTTTAATGCTGTCATTGTTAATTTGGATAGTTTGCCCTTAGAAAAACAGAAAGTATGCATAAACAGTATAGAAGAAAACATAAAAGAATTAAAAATATATTTGGAACAGAACATTCAAGAGAAAGAAGATATTCCTGAAATTCCTGAATACGGTATGGCCGTTTTGCAGCAACAGTTTGCTTTGGTGGAGGCAATCGAAAAATGGATTGATGCTGTAAAAGCTAAATTTAATTGATTGTCTATAAGAGCATATTATTTTTTTAGGGATGCCGAACCAGCAGCATCCCTTTTTTCATGCCAGTATTAACGATTAATCCAGTAATTCAAATCGCTTTATGCAAGACAGTAACACGCGGATCAGCTCCTGATAGAGATCTTCATCAAAAAATCCTTCCACAATCGCATTCCGGATTATGAGCGGCTTATACATCTCAACTATTTCGAGGATTGCCTGTGTATTTCCTTGCTTCGCTTGCTGCAGAATCACTTCAAAACTCATTACTCTGCACCTCCCATCCACTGACGGATCTTTTTCAGTGCATAATAGTATCGGTTCTCCAGCTTATTCCGCGGCATTCCGCTCTCACGGCTTATTTTATCGAATGATTTCTGCTGAAATACATGCTGGAAGATGAGATCCCTTTCTTCTTTCTGAAGCAAACGGATTGCCTTAATGAGCTGATCATCCGACAATTTTTCCCATTCAGGGTATCTTCCCTGTTTTTCATTTTCCAAGAGTCTTTCTCTCCTGACAGCCTCATAATAATCATCAAAATGTATCATCGGCTCATACTCCGCATCGTCTTCCAGATGATTCTCCATACTTTCCCTATAATTTTTCTTGTCCATGTATTTCATTCTGGCTCCTTTTACAGACCGTACGACATATGCCGCGAACATATTCTGGGTTTTATTCTTATATGTATCTTTATTTTTCATTTTATCCTCCGAAATTCAGTAATGTTGACAGGTTGCTGAATCCCGGAGGGCGGCCCTCTTGTCCTTTCGACAGTTTTCGACAAAAAAATACCGGACCAGCCGAGAGCTGATCCGGTTAATTCTTCATTTACGTTTTGTTTTTCTTCATATATTGCGTATTTCCAAGGCGACTTCTTATATCGTATGAGTAGAATTTTTTTATGAAATCACCTGTTTCCCTGTTCCGATGAAAGAAATACCGCATGACGATCATTCCTTTCCTATTAAAATACGCATTATATTGCGTGTATTTCGCATTATATTGCTAATCATATATGAAGAATTTCATGTAAAATATGAGTAATGGACGAGGTGAAATAATGGATCGAAAAGAAAAACTTGGAATTGCCGTTAAAACAGAACGCTTAAGACGAAATATGACACAGACAGAACTTTCGCAAAAAGCTGGTGTATCCCTGCGGACTATAACGGATGTGGAGAAATATCGTGGTAATCCGCGCTATGATACTATGTACCAGCTCATCCGATATCTGGATCTCCCGGTAACAGAATTCTTTTACCCGGAACACGACAGTCATCTGATCAATGTGATTGCCGAAGAACTCTCTAATTACTCTCCGGAGGATCTGCAGGTTGCATTCAGTGTTCTAAAAGGGCTTTACAATGGTCTTCACCCCGAAAAGAATAAGTAGTTTTACATATACGACTTCTTCATGGCTGACCATTATACGCCAGGAACATGTGAGGAACCTGTCTATATCATGTCTGGAATATGTGAAAAGAATTAAATTTCCATAAACTGGAATTCATTAAGAAAGCAGGGCAACACCCTGCTTTCTTATGTATTGGATTTCCTGAACGCTGCCATGCTCCGGATCACGCTTTGAGTCAATTCAGAATCCTGTGTTGTATGTTCTGACAAATCGATCACCTGCTCTGCAGAGTCGGCGTGTTCAGGCTCCTGCTGTATTTTCGGATAGTCTTCTTGAAGGATCTGCCGAACAATTTCCCGGATTGCAGCAAAGCTGACCTCTCCAGACTCTGCCCTTTCCCCCTCATAGGCCAGGATACATCTGGCGATATAGTCTGATTTTTCCCCTTTACCCAGTTCATTTAGAATCTGGGCCGCCCGGACATGATCAGGTTTTTTCTCATTGAATCCGATGGTAAAAGAGTATGGCTTCTTTTTTGCTGTCATACGATCACGCTCCCTGCTGATACAGCCAGTCATAACCTTTCGCATTGGCATGGATATCCTCGATAAACCGATACCGATTCAACATACCAGTTTGTTCTAAAAATGGTTTCAGGAGAATGGAACCGCCACCCAGAAAGATCATATATGTAGACCGTGGATCTATTCCTCTCTCACGCAGACTGGAGAGCAGATCTCTTGCATATGCCTGTACTTCCTCAAGAACCGCCTGTACAATCTCTCCTTCGTAAAAGTCATACTTGCCCTGGATGATATTATCAATATCCATCTCGTCTAAGAGCTGATCGTAATCTGCCCGAATTCCTGTAATCACGCGATTATACAGACTGATGATTCCCATCTCCATAGAGTCGCAGAATTCCATATCTACTTCTCCGTAACGGAACATCAGGTAATCACCCGTAAAGGCACCGATGTCTACAGCAGTTGTACGCGGATACATAGCAATGTCTTTATGATAGAGCATTACGGCTGCATAATCCTGCGGAAACGCCCGTGTGTCTATAATGGAAATATGATAATCCGTATCCTTATAGCGAAAATGGAGCAGTTCCCCATTCCGTCGGAAATATGTCTCATATTTTTCATAAAGTTCGGCGAAATGCTTCGGCGGAAGGCCGATTGGCATCTGTACCTGTATGATATCGCCTTTTTGTACATTTTTATTTAATTCCAGTTCCTTAGCAATCCCCATTAATGTCAATGCGAAAAAACGGGAGTCTTTCGTCTTATCACGCTGGTACGGAATTCGACGATTGCTGGGCAGATAAAATTTCCCGTTGTATTCCAGATATTCCATTCCGCGTCCGGGGGCAAGATCACTGGCACTTATCCCTGTCTTAAATACTGTATTCATCGTTTTTATGTTGCCGTTACCGTGATCCACGGGAATCCTAATACGTTTAATCATAAGTTAATCTCTCCTTTATCCTGTTTACTTATATATACGTGTACTGCACGTAAAACGCAAAAAACTCCCAGAGGATATGTTTCCCCTGAGAGTAAAGTCATTCACCGCTCAACATATAATACGGTATTCTGTCTGAATCCGTTTTCTCTGCAAAAATCCCGATACAACATTTTAAGTTCCTCCATATTAAATGCATCGAACTCCGTCTCATCCTCGAATCCGTCTGAATTAATAAAACCAATCCTGTATGTACCGCCACCAACCGTTACGACTCCCTTACCAGCCTGCTCTATTGTCATTTTCTTCATCCTTTCCTTGTTTCATTTTTATGCAGCCTTAGCTTCCTCCTCTTTTTCGTCCTTTATTCCTTCTCACTCAGGCAACTTTTGCCTGGTTATCTCCATCGAAAGATAGTTTCATCTGACCGACAGACTCCCAGGTTTCATAAGGCACATCCATGTATTCCAGCACGCGCCGCATTCCCAGGCCGCCTTCTTCCGTAGGCTTCATACAGAACTGATACTGTTTCGGATAGTTACACTGCATCCGCTGAAACCGGTTCGGCTCTTCTTCGTTTGTAACGCCAAAGGCGCAGAACATGCATCCTGTCCGCTGCTCCCCGGTTAAGTGGTAAATCCCCTGGGGATCTTTCACGATCTCACCATAGACCGGGCTGATATCAAAAATATAAGACGATCCATCTCTTAATTTGATTTTTTCTCCGATATGTTCATACGCAAACCTCAGAACATCCTGCTTTGTCCACGGACCGAGAGGCTGGCTTTTAATGGTAGAACCGTCATAAACATTACATCCGGTCTTTGAATACTGATGCGCTCTCCGGAAGGATTCATCCTGCGTGATACCGATAAACGGATAACATCCGGTTTCTCTCACATATTTTTTAAACGGTTTCTTCTTCATGACATCACAGCACTTCTCGGAGATTTCAAAGGGTGCATTGATATATTTCTGCCATTTTTTTGCAAGCATACCGAATTTTCCACGCTCATCACCATTTAACAGATAATTCCGATATCTGGGTGACAGGTTTCCATGACGAAGTTTCCTGATCTTGCAGGCATTTTCCTTGCTGATCACCGGATATCCTTCCTTTAGAATAACCTGCCGAAAGCTCATTGCCGGACGCAGCTCCTTATACTCACCAAAGTTCGCTGCTTTCCGCGCAAACTGCACGATTTCCGGGAATTCCAGGCCAGTATTACAGAAAACTGCCGGAACACTTTTTCCCATAGTCATGCGGATCAGAGCCAGAAGAACAGTGGAATCCAGACCTCCGCTGAAGCTGAGGTATACTTGGCCATCCCAATGAACATCCCATTCTTCAATCCGCCTTTTTGCCAACGCGATTTTTGCTTCATAATTCCAGTTTTTCCTCTGTGCGTATATGCCTTTATCTAACTTCAACTCACTATTCTGTATATACATGAATCGCTCCTCCCTAGATTTTTTCTAAATACCTAAGCTCGTTTACTTCTGTTAATTTTCCATGTACCAGATACCGGTAATTTCGTCCGGAACTGACACACGTGGATAATGTCACCACTCTGTCGGTTTCTCCGACAGTTATTCCTGTTTCATAATCAGCAGAAGAAATGATGGCTTCTGTAAAGTCCATAAAATCTGATATTTCAGGAAACGAGTAGATATATGCCTCGCCACTTACTGAGCCTGCATAACACGAAAAGATCTGATATTTCATTACTTTTCCCGGCACATAGATATAAAAAAAGGGATTTTCCTCATATATGTTTCTGTCCTGGTAATCATTCAGTTTTCCAAACATACTGTCATCCTTCATGTTATGACCGTATATAATCGTATTCTGATCCGAAAAGTCCGGGCGATTATGATAATCCATAAAAATACTTCCACTAATCCCAAACTGTCCGGATGCCAGATGCGTAAGATAATATGAATTATCCTCCCCCTGAAGCACCGGATAGCTGATCCCGCCTCCCGGTATGTCAATCCAGGCAATCACATCCGGATTGACTTTCCGTAGTCCGTCAAAGTCTATCTGCAGATATTCATATTTCCCATCGTTTGTATCCGGCTGACTTTCGTCCTGAGTGTCTGGATGTTCGATAAAGTCATCTTCCAGCTCTTCGTATACATCCCGGCTGTCTTCGTAGTCCTGATGTGCTTTCATTAGATGCAAGATTGAATAGGTCAACGCACCGGATGCCATCGCACATATTATAAAAATGAGAAAATACTTCCAATACTTCTTTTTCATCTTGTTCTCCTTTCACTGTGGCTCTGACTGTTTCAGAGCCACATAATAATCATCAATTCCCTTGTTCTCGCCATTCCACTCGCCTTTATCGTCCAGACACCAGACCATTCTCTGGCAGGGAAGCAAAAGTTCCTTACAGATCCGGTAAAGATGCATACATCCCCGCTGAATATTCTCCCGCTTCACTTGAAGGCGGGGGCAGAGTATTTCTGACACCTGACTGCAAATCGAATCATTAAGCAAGCAAAATCCCTTGTAAGATTCACACATTGTTCGTTTAATACACGTTTGACATACCACCGGACGGACAGCGCAGTGGATCAGTTTATCCATATCATATGCTTCGTTTACCCGTACCAGCTTCCTCTGCTTCAATGCTTCCAGAATCTGCGGCATCTTTTTATACTGTGTAACTCCTGCTACGCATAGGAATGTTTTCCCTGTCATATAGTGAGCAATCGTTCCTTTCAGCGGGCCTTCTGTAACATATACTTCTTCAGCGTCCGCATCACCGATCATATGAACCGGACTGCCAGATGATGTTCCCATATTTCTGCCTACGCTGGAGAACCAGACATATTTCCGGTCATCTATCACCTCATCCGCTCGTATCTGCATTCCTTGAATTTTTCCGTCAATCGTCCTGACCGGAATCAGGAACCCGGAATTTCTGTTATGGAAATTTAGCGTCCACTGTCCGTTTTTGTCCTGATAGAATCCCGGCACTCCCTGTACGGTACATCCTTCTTCAATCAAAGTCTCCGTCAGCTTTTTCAAACCGAAAACAGGTGTGCTGCGATATTCTTCGTGGCGGATCTGCTCCTCTGTCAATCCGCGTGTTGTCAAATCTTCAAAGTGCTTTTTTGAAAGAGTTAAATGGGAGAGCAGCATTGAATATGTATGATGGATCTCATTCTCTGAAGCTCTGATACTTTCAGGCACAGCCTTTTCTATATCTTCCTGGGCAAGAACCTTTGCAGCTTCAACAGCTTCGGCAGGTTCTCCTAGACTTAGTTTCTCGCAGATCTCGTCATACGCTTCCCTCGCGGTTAGATTATAATAGCTGCCATAAAGGTTAAGCATCCCGCCTCCGGCGCCGCATTTCACACAGCCATAAACATTTTTCCGGTAATTAATATTCATTTTCGCCTCTCCGCCACAGAAGATGCAGTTAAAATCACTGTCCTCTGCATGAATACGGACAGGTCGTAGACCCATTAATTCCTGTACATCCCGGATGCGGAAAGGGAACTCTTCTACGCGGTGTCTCATGCCAATTCCTTTCTGCGGCTCCCCGCGGGGAGTCGCATTCTAACAATTATCTTCAGGCCGCCTGTTCAAGCAGTACCCGTGCTGCAGCTCGGAGCAGATTATTTCGTCCTTTGTAGTTATTCACATACCACTGCAAAAATCCGGGATTCTCTATTGCAAGCTGCCCCATTGTCTTTCCACTGTTTACACCGTTCCCATCAATCACAACAGATTTTGCCTGCTCAAAATTCAACAGACGGATCAGCTCATCCACAGGCTTTCTTATGTCCAAAGCCGCCGATGCCTGTTTTCCTGCCGTCCGCCCCTGGGGATATGTGGTTCCCCCATTTGGAGGAGCAGTTCTGTACATAGGCTGTGGTGCTGACTGATATCCAGCGTTAGAATAATAATTCTGATTCTGTACCCCTTGAGAAGCATTCTGGTTTTCAAAGTGAGGATCGCCCTGGGGAATTGGGATACCAGAATCCACCGGACTTGGATCACGTTCCTCCATCTCTAAATTGGAATCATTTTCTTCCCCTTCAATGAACTGAATCCCGTATCCTGCATCTGCAAGAGCGCGTCCGGTTGCGGCTGTCTCCGCCGTTTCCAGAAATTTATCACCGAACTTCGGATCATCAGTCCGAAATTTCTGAGACAGGGCGCAGGCCACATAGCTGTCTGGCTGATCTTCCTTATCCAGATAGACTTTTGCCTCAACAATCGCCATATTCTCATTGAGAGAAATAATCTTTTTACTGATCTTTCCATTCGGATTACACAGCCGGAACCAAAGTTTTCTAAACTTCACATCCAGATAAAGCTGTGGTTCTTTTCCCTCCTTTTCGATCACTCTTGCAAACTCCATCGGCTCAAATCCATCAATCCGATTCAATGCAGCGACCGCCTTTGAACGGTTATATAATGGTTCACTCATATTGTCGTTTCTCCTTTCGTAAAAGAAGAGCAGATCATCCCTTATAGAATAGAATCCGCTCTTTCCTCATTTTCTGGAAATTAAATTGCCAGTTTTAATTGTTCACAATCTGTTTCCTGTACATTTTCAGTTGCAGTATGATATTCTGCAACAATCCGTTTCGCCAGTATTGTTTTTCTCATACCACGGTTATCCGTCCGGATTGCCTGATATAATGCTGCCTGTTCCCCTACTATAATCAGCTTTTCTTTTGCTCTGGTCACAGCAGTATATAAAATTGGACGGTTCAGCATGGTATAAAAGCCCTTGATCCACGGAAGGATCACTACGGGATACTCTGAGCCCTGTGATTTATGTACAGTCGTTGCATAAGCAAGCTCAATCTCATCCATATCTTCGGCAGAATAGATAATCTCCCTGTCGTCCGAAAACAACAGTTTTGCTTTCTTCCTGCCTTCCTCGTCCAGAAAGAACTGCCGGATGATTCCCATATCTCCGTTACTGACCAGATCCCTGTTCTTTGTCTGTATAACCTTGTCGCCTTCCCGAAACTTTCGTTTGCCAACCGTCATCGTCCGTTTCCGGCTGTCTTGGGGATTTACAATTTCCCTTAGCACCTGATTCAGCTCATTTACACTGGCAGCACCGCGTTTCCGATAGGGTGTCAGTACCTGAACATCATCTATGCTTTTATCCTGAAGTTCCTGCCGGAAGACTTTCTGCACCAAAGCAGCGGTTTCCTTTGCACCGTTGCACTCCAGGATCTGAAAATCATCTCCTGTATGCAAAGCTCCGGTGTTTTCCTTGATTCGCTGTGCATTTTCATAAATTCTGATGTGCTCTGCCTGCCGATAAACCAGATCCAATACCGTAACCGGAATCAGTCCACATTCGATCAACTGCCGGAACACTTCTCCGGGTCCTACACTGGGGAGCTGATCTGCGTCTCCGATACACAGAATACGGACGTTCCGCTTAATATGCCGGAAAAACTCGTAAGCAAGCCGCATATCTACCATGGAAAATTCATCTACGCACAGGAAGTTCGCATCCAGATATTCAAAATCCTCATTAAGCTCATCATCTCCTGCAAGACCCAGTGCGGAATGCATTGTAGAAGCATTGTCTTCACCAGTACTTTCTGCCATCCTTCTTGCGGCACGCCCAGTAGGAGCCATCAACTGCACTTGATCATCACACAACTGTTTCTGAATATAGAGGATCACCTTCAATACCGTTGTTTTTCCGGTTCCCGGTCCTCCCGTGATAATAGATACAGGATGTGCGAATGTCATGCGTACTGCTTTCGCCTGTGCTTCTGAAAGCCGGATATTCAACACCTGCTGCGCTTCTTCCAGCTCTTTCTCCACATTATAGAGCGGTACTTTATCCAGCAGATGAGCGACAAGCATTTTTGCCGTCTCCCTTTCCATTTCGTAGAAACCATACTCATAGATACGGTTTCCCTCCACAATAAGATCACGCTGCAATGCCAACTGATACAAAACCCTCTGGATCTGCCGTTCATTTACAGCCTGCTGGGGCAATTCCGCATTCAATAGTTCCAATGCCTTCGATATAAGGCTCTTCTGATACAAATATAGATCCCCCTCGCTGGCCGCTTTTTTCATCAAATATGAAATACCGCCTGCAATACGAATGGGATCATTCAGGTTCGCATTGAACTTTTTCGCAATCTTATCAACTGTAAGGAAGCCAAAGCCTTTGATCTCGCAGAGTTTATAAGGGCGCTGCCGAATAATCTCCGGCGCCATCGAGCCAAATTCAAGAAGAATTTTCTTCACCTGACTTGATGTTATCTTGTAAGGTGCAAGAAATGTCATTAACTCCCGAAAGCACTGATTTTCATTATAAGCGCTCTTGATCTCATCCAGCTTTTTCTCATTGATTCCGCGGATTGCTAAGAGTTCCTCCGGATGCTGCTCCATAATCTCCAAGGCATCCAGTCCAAAACGGTCAAAGATTGCCTGCGCTGTCTTTTCTCCAATCCCCCGGATAGCCCCCGATGACAGATAGCCGATAATTCCTTCCTTCGTTCTCTTTACAATCTCCATATGTGTTTCTACTTCAAACTGCGTACCGTACTTCGGATTGTTTACCCAGTATCCGGTCAGCTCATATGTGAGATTTTTGATCAACGGAAGATCATTCCCTACTGCCGTAATTATAAATCCGTTACCAGCCGGCTTTTTCCTTGCCTCGTTTGGAATCGAAGGATCTGCAGTCCAATAAGCTGCTATCGTATATCCGTTGGCTTCATTCTGAAATATTTTTGACTGGAATCTGCATTTCATCCAACTGCCTCCAATCCTTTACCGGGATCAGCGTCTGCTTATTATCCGGATAATACCGGAATACAGCCATCTGATCCTGAAATGCTTTTTTAATCTCAATCTCCATACCGCTGCTGATCCGACTGCCGCAGATAATAAGCAGATGGCAGTGCTCCAACACCGATATCCCGAAAGAAAGGGCAAGCGCCCTTTCTTCCGGATCATGGTCATCCAGCAGCTCCGGTAAATATGCATGAGGTGCATAAGCCCGGTATCCGAATTCTTTTGCAACCTCTGCCACACACCGTCTTGCATACACCATATTCTGCTGAATTTCCTGATCTGTTTCCGCAGATAACGGAGAACAGATATATGCTTTTACCTTTGTATCCATCAGGCTGCCTCCTTTTTCACTCGGAAAGTGCGACTGACAGATTCAGACACTACGTCAGCATAGGCATCCGGATACAGGTTCTCCAGCTTCGTGATATTTTCTTTATTCACAATTTTTCTGTTGGTGGGATTATAAGTAATTCTGTATCTGTCATTCCCAGATAACAGTACTGCTGAACAATTTTTCCCCAGTTTCTCCACAAAGGGAATACTTAAGGCTTTCTGCTCCTGTTCAATCTTTCTCCTCATTGCATCCAGACGCGATTTCCGTTCCGCCAACTGAAGATAGCGGTCAATCTGATTCTTATCCTCTTCATCAAGATTAATTGGCGGAAGCGTCTGATCCGGCGTACCGGCATATCGGCGGATACTCTCCAGCACCAGATCCGGCTGCTCCTCATACGGAGGCTCCCGTCTCACCTGCACCTGCTCTATCCAGAAATATTTTTCTTTCTCAATGAGCTGTTCTTCCAGATCAAGATCTCTGTCAATCCTGCGGATAAAGAACTCCGAGTCATTGTTTCCATACAGGCAGGCTATATAGGCCACCTTATAATTTTTAACTGCCATGTAATGACGGCACTGCCACTCATAATTAATTGGCACCTGATTATCTTTCCACTTGAACTGGCTGTTATAATTGCAGGTTTTACATTCCAGAATCCCTTTTGTTCCATCCGGAAAAACAATTACAAAATCAAGATCCGCAATCATAAAGGGATACATGGGATGGCTGTACATATTCTTATCTTCGTATACTTCAAGCCCAGTTTTTCTTGAGAAGATCATTGCGACCAACTCTTCCAGGCGATTTCCGACCTGTTTCGCAACCCAGTTGTCCTCCTCTGGATCGATCCGGATCGGTTTCCATCCGATCTTATCGTAGTAGAGATCTCTTCTTGTAGCCCAAGGGGAAACCCCCATCACAATCGAAGCCTCACTGCCTCCGATTCCAAGCCGCCGGTCCTTCAGCCATTCCTCCCTTGTCAGATTTGCTGTACTCTTAATAATGTTTGGTTCATAGTTCAAATTCAGCATCTATGTCCTCCTTTATTTCCATGCAACGGTTCCGGATACATCAAATTCGCTCCAGTCATACTTCAGCATTCGCATCAGTTTTTCCTCCAGCCTTAAGAGCTGGGCATTGCCGCTTCCTCTGCAGGCCGCAAAGAAAAGAACCTCATTCAACGCATAATAGATTTCATGCGCATTCGTAGGCCCTTCTCCGCTCTGTGCCACAAAGAGGTCAACCGCCTCGCTCCCGATCTTTTTTCCAATATCCAGCTTGTTGATCAGACCGATCATGGTATTAACCGGATGTTCAATCGGAATCTCAAGTAATTTCTCCAAATTTTCGATTGCCTGTTTATAACGGGAATAAATCTGATTTAACTGTTCCTTGAAATACTCAATATCTGCTTCCCCGGAATGGGAAATGCGAATCGGATCTCCCAGGTTGATCACCTGGTTATTGCTGTCACAGAGCAGCATCTGACTGATTGTAACGCTCTTAGCCGCCACATCAGATGTAGAAAGCCTAAGTGCCGGTGCATAAACCTGGCGCTTAATTCCGTACTGTTTCAAAGCACTCTGGTAGGCATCCACAAGTTCCGGATTTCCTGAAAGTTCCCACATAGCTGTAGCAGAAGAGTGATCATATGAGCCCGAAGACTCAATATACTTTGTTCCAGGATAGTTCTTATAGAGATAGAAGATCGTCTCCTGAAAGATCTGTTCCATATTCAGGATTTTATAATCCGTCACATCTCCTCCATGAACAGCCGCCACCTTTCCATCAGACAGCCGGATCAATGATAATCCTTTTGCAGTCTGCAGGCACATGTTCACAATCCTGGCATACCGTTTCCGATCCAGACGTTTTAATCCGTCTCCTTTGACTCCCGCCCGTGATAAGATTGTATGGATGGCGCAGTCTCTGACCGGAAGATATTCACCCGGGAAATCAGTTCCCGGCACTTTCAGCATCAACTGTGTGTGATTTTTCGTATCTGACAGGATTTCCTCATACTGGGGAAGCCCCGCATACGCTTTCTTTACCTTCTCGTCCTCCATAGGGATCAGCCGCAGCGCTTTTGTCGGTTTTCGCAGCCATTTACAGTGATTCATTCGGTTCCGCAGGAATTCCATCAGATCCCCTTCTTCTGCGAACTGAGTACAGAACCCATCCGCGTACACATTTGCTTCATTCATGTTTCTTTCCACCTTTCATATAATGATTTATTCATCAACAGCACGAAGCTGTTTCTGACAATAAAAAAAGAATGGACAAAACATACTCGTTCTTATCCATTCTTATCGTTGTGGCAGATCTGCCTAAATATAAAAAACGCCATAAACACCCACGCGGGCAGTCTACGGCACCTGTCTACAATCATAAACAACCTATGCTCGGATGACAGATCATCCTGTCATCTTTCATGCCCGGGATTCTCATCTATCCCAGAACTTCCCCACAAGGGGTACGCATAAACAATAATACACTCGTATACTAACACAATATATAGTGTGTGTCAATTATTCAAATCCATATATCATGTTATTTACTCTCAATAATAATCTCAATCTTTTTCCGCAAAAAGTCACAGCAGCTTAGCTCGGAATATCCGTCTTGTCGTTCTGCGGCTTCTATTACAGCTTGACTATTACATTCTGTGAAAAATGGACAATTCTCACATCCGTTTGATAATGTCTGGATCATCCAGTCCACTTCCTTCTGTGTTCCTGTTACCCGCACTTCCGTCACTCCCCCTATTGCATAATATCCCGACATACTGGAACTATAAATCATATAATATTCTGTTTTTAAAACATCTTATTTTGCTTTTAAAAGAATATACATATATTTTATTCCGTAATTTCATGTCTGTAAATAGTATAAAATTTCAAAGTAGAAAGAGGTGATATTTTGGATTCTAAATTTATTGCGGACCGCATAACAGAACTTCGTTTGAAGAAAAATGTGTCAGAATATCAGATGAGTCTGGATCTTGGACGGAATAAGACATATATCCAGTCCATTACGTCCGGACGCAATCTCCCCAAAATGAACCACTTTCTCGATATCTGTGATTACCTGGGCGTTACCCCTATGGAATTCTTTGATGATGAGCTGCATCACATCCCATTGCAGCAAAAGGCAAATGAGCTGCTAAAGCAGTTGGATGAAGAGGATCTGCTTGCCGTCATCTCTATCTTAAACCGACTGGCGGCAAAACACAAATAGAAGATAATGGAAATACAGACAGTAAAATCCCCCAGATCAATGAATGATCCAGGGGATTCTGTTTATAATGAAGACAGCCGGTATCCGACACCGCGCACTGTCTGAAGATATTTCGGATGAGAAGGATCTGGTTCAATTTTCATCCTTAATTTGTATATCACGCAGGTTACTGCGTTTATATAGTCATCTGTCTCATGTTTCCAGACAGCTTCATAAATCTGCTCCTTACTGAGTACCCGATTTATATTATGGAGAAGATAAAGTAGAGTGTCGAACTCTAATCTTGAAAGATTAATTTCTTTACCATCTTGAAAGATGTATCTCTGATCTGGAATAATTTTGAGATTCTTGTATATAATCGTTTGTTCACTAAACAGCATTGGTTCCTCAAAAACATTATTTGATTTTTCTATTCTACTTTTTTCAAATGGAATTATTAGAATTTCCCCATAGTACCACCACCTCGCGTAAAATCTCATATTAATATTTATTCAGTTTGATGACTCTCAGGGCTCTGCGAACAGATTTAGTTCTGTGACTATATTTTTAGAATAACGAAATTTCATTCTAACATTTTTATTTCTGCAGAGTTGATACAGATACTCCGAACATTTTAGATATATAACTGCTGTTCCTTGTTCCTGTTTTATCTCAAACTTTTCAAAGCACTTTTTTCCGTCCACTTCAAAGCAAAGGATCTGTCTCTCCATAATTCTATATAGATCATCAACATTGATTAGTCTATTCGTAATATATGTATACTGGAACCATCCAATTCCCCTGTTTGTATTAATCACTTGACAGAAATATTCCTCGTACTTCTCAGTAATCATCTTTCTCATATTCAATACCATATATAATAAATCACTTGATCTGATTACTTGAAGTAAAGGTCTCAAAAATTCATCTGTAATAACCGGCATATCAGAGAAACCATTAATTGTTATTTTATGTATTTCCCCATCTTCTATAAATTCTCTTACCTTACGGACTATACTTCCTTTATCTTTTGGCACAAATATTACATCTTCTGCTCCTGCTGAAATGTATCGTTCTCTATCATCTGTAGCATTGTCCGCTATAACAAAGCAAGGTGGAATTTCTTCACAAAACCTTTTGAAAAGTGAATGATTCCTAAACGTGTAGAGAAGGTTCATTGCACCTCCCAATTCTGTATTAGCATCGCAAAGGATCAGTTGAACACCAATATTTTTAATTACTAAGTCTTCTGCCAAAATCTGATTTCTGATGCCCAAAATCCGAAATTCTGTTTCTGCAAAATTTGTTTGCATTTCTGCAATCTGTTTTTCTGAATCTGATATATAAAGTATACGATACCGAAAGACTTTCTCCTCTGCGGGCAAAAAACTATTCGCGTAGTTTATAATTGTCTCCATCATTAAAGTTCCTTCACTCTTATCGATGTAGCTTTCTGCCCCAAGCCGCTTTGCCTGAGCTTCGTATTCGTCTCTCTCATAACTAGACATTACCAGAACGGGCAATGCCGGGTAATTTCGCTTAATATACGATAAAAGCAGCAATCCATTTCCATCCCACAACTTAACATCTGTACATACAATTAAGGGGCATTCTTTTTTCAGATATTCTTTCGCCTCATTTACTCCCGTTACTGTCTCCGTAGGAAATCCTGCATATTTAAGTCTTAAACTAATCATATATCGCAATGCATCATTATCTTCTATAATTAGAATTTTCCTCATCTCAGCCACCTCTTATGGTACTATATGTCCTAAAATCCAATTATTATTTTGGATTCTATATTCTTTAATATCAAAACACACCGAGGCAATGACCTACTGTCTATACTTATTTTATTCCACAGTCTTAATGCGTTCGACAAGAGAATGATGTTTTAAACTGTTTGTCATGAATACAGTTAATATAATTTGGACGAGTATCAAAAACAACAAATACACTAAAACCACAGGCCACGGAAATTTATAAAAATAGTATGGATTTGCTGATTTAATTGCATTTACACACAAGATGCCTAATCCTGAACCAATAACTACTGTAAAGAAAGTAGTAACCACCGCATAAATTATGCCTTCATACCGAAGCATCTGCGAAAGTTGTTTGAGGCTCAATCCGACTGCCTGCAAAACACTGATTTCCTGTCTGCGGGAAAGGAAATTAGTAATTGATGTATTCACAAGATTTATCAATGAGAAACATGCCACACAGATTGCAACAATTAACATAACACTATTCATAAATTGCTGTTGGTACGTATAATAATTAAGGCTTTCCTGGAAAGTATAAATTGAAAGCCCAGGATTATTATTTACTACTTGTGTCAATGCTGCTTCAACATCATCAGATTTTTGTGATTCCGTACTAACTTCTAAAATGGCAGTACAATCTGTCCCCATAAAAGAGTTCATAAGATCTGATGGCATCGTAAAGCACTTCTTATTTCCGGCATATTGGTAATTACTTGCAATTCCCATTACTGTAAATGTTTCCGTAACATTTTCTCCTGTTGCATTTGTAGCCTGAATATCGATAGTATCGCCCAACGAGGCAGAACAATATCCGTCATCCGCTCGATCCTGCAATAAAACTACTCCTTTTTGTGAAACCAACGTATCATAGTCAACAGTACCTTCTAACAGATTTTCTTCCAGTCCAATAACCTCATCTCTGGTATAGCCCTGTACGTTTTTTACTTCTGAACCATTAACATAGCAAATTGCATCAATAGAATACCATCGTTTTGCTCCTGTAACGCCATCTAAAGCTGTAATCTCATTCACAAAATCATCATTGAATATATTCTGCGCCTGTAATTGTGAGACAGACGCCTCATCACTCTCATTCAATTCAAGTTGATATTCTCCATATGGAAAACTCTTTCCTCTTACTTCCGCTGCTCCATCGTAAGAAATCATAAGAGTAGATACTATTACAAGCAAAATCCCTCCAATCGACAAAGAAGTAATGGTCAGCAAAAACTTTTTCTTATTTCGAGAGAGATTCATTTTTGCTAATGCCATAGTAGAAATTTTTCTGTGTAATTTAGAACTTTTCTTTATCTTCCCCTGATAAGAGGTATATCGAATTGCTTCAATCGGCGATACAAGAGCCGCTTTCTTTACGGGTGTACGGATAGAAAACATTATAATTACAAATGCAAACAAAGCCACAACTATTGTTATAATTAAAGTTGTAAGCCAGTTCCAGCCATCAGGGATGATAAAATAACCAACAAGATTTCCTACCATTAAACCTATTGGAATACCAATCCATGACAACTTTTTACCTTCTCGATATACAATTTTCCTGATTTGCTTTTTTGTCGTTCCTAGCGTGCGAAGTTGCCCGTAATTTCTTATATTCTCAGCAACAGAAATATAAAAAATCGAATATATCACAATTCCAGAGCCGATAAAAGTAATTGCTCCAACTAAAAGATAGAGATACATATCACTATTGAAAAGACCTCTTTCCATTGTCACAAAATAATTAGACCGGACGATCACCTGTTCATTAGAAATGTTTAATTTTTCTGCCAGTAAATTTGCATAATCCGTTACTTCATCTTCAGTCATACTTTCCGCATTTTTCAGTCCTATATAGTAATCAAGCGAGGCTGATCCACCATTTTGTTGATTGGCATACTCTTTCGATACCATCCCCATATAGCTACCTATATCTCCCATCTCAACATTTATAATGCCAGATAAGGTAAACTCAAATATTTCACCGTCAGAAAGGGGAATGGAAATAGTTTGGCCCAGGTCTGTGCTATATCCTAATTCTTCCAAAAAGGATTTTTGCAACATGATTTCATTTGCTAGAACGGGGATATTTCCGCTATATGTCATATCTTGTGCTTTAAACATTTCATCATTTCCATATTGCATGTAAAAAACAGAATTATTTACTTGTTCAGTCGATACAAGCGTAAACTCGCCAATCCAATCGATCTGATCCTGTTCATACAATTTATCCCCCTGCTCCTGCGAAATATTCATCAGTACGATTTGCGCAGTATCTTTTGTCCTGTTAATAGTTGCCTGTGAAGTTCCAAATCCATAAAGCATAATTGCTAACAGAAGTGCAGCCGCAAGTGCAATTGTAATTACAGTAAAAAAATTTCTTTTCTTATTTGCCATTATACTTCTATTTGATATACGCTTAATTACAGCACTTGTGTTATTTTCAAATGGTAAAGTCATAGCCCATCCCCCTTATGCAATAATCTTTCCGTCCTCAATTCGCACAATGCGATCCGCAAGTTGAGCAATCTCACTGTTATGTGTAATCATTACCAAAGTTTGATTAAACTCCCGGCTGGTACGTTGAAGCAAGCCGAGAACATCAGCGCTAGTCTTACTGTCTAAATTTCCAGTAGGCTCGTCAGCCAAGATAATTGCTGGCTTAGCAATCAATGCGCGGGCTATGGCAACCCGTTGTTGCTGTCCGCCGGAAAGATTATTCGGCATATTTTGGAGCTTATCTTCCAAACCCAACATTTTTACCACTTCATCCATAAAATTCTGATCCACCGTATCTCCATCTAATTCCACCGGAAGGACGATATTTTCATATACATTAAGGATTGGCACAAGATTATAATTCTGGAATACAAATCCAATATTGCGGCGTCGAAAAATAGTAAGCTGCTCGTCATTCATTTTTGCCAACTCTTTTCCACTCACTACTACGCTACCAGAAGTAGGTGTATCCAGGCCACCCATCATGTGGAGTAAAGTAGACTTGCCAGAGCCAGATGTACCAACAACAGCCACAAATTCGCCTTCCTCTACGGAAAAATTCACTCCGTCAAGAGCGTGGGTAATGTTCGGTTCTGTACCGTAACACTTTTTCAAGTTATTAGTCTGTAAAACGTTCATAATGTTCAATCCTTTCTTTGTTTACAATAAATGCGGAACGCTACTGCGCCGGTCGCTGCCAACTGTACTGGAACCAACACTGCGAATAGACCGAAACTCTCATAGCAGAATAGTTCATTCCAAAACAGGAGAGCCTTAGAAACTGCTCCCCTGTTGAGAAGTGTTCTGCCTTATTCAAAGACTTGAGGGTTTTCTACATAAGAGCGAACTACCGTACCACAATTTTTACAAATTACATGAACCAAATTTTCGCCTTTAAGTGTCAAAGTTTTATTTGGCTGAACTTTTGCATAAGTGGATTGAATCCCCTCAACAACATCTTTGCCCCCGCACCATGGGCAAACATACTGTTTCTGCTCAATCATAGAACGCACCTCCTTTCTGGTTGATAAGGATAATATAAAGCTCAAATGTTACAGAAATGTCCTAAATCCAAAATCACTCAATAATTTTAGGCGACAGTCTGTATTTACAGACCGCCGCCTAACTATTTCTGTGGCAGGAAAACAGAAAAAGTAGAACCTTTCCCAACCTCTGATGTAACTTTAATATATCCGCCTTGCATAGTAATAATCTCACGGGCAAGATACAGGCCGATGCCGATACCGTCCACATCATGCACGGACTCCTCCCGATAAAACCGTTTAAAGATCGCCGCATGTTCTCTTTCAGGAATACCACGCCCATTGTCAGACACATCAATCCGCAGATACATTTCCCAATCTTGTACTACCACACGGATATTACCGCCTGCCGGCGTATACTTTACTGCATTATCCAGTAAATTAAATAATGCCTCAGAAGTCCAGCGACTGTCATGGGAAACAGACAGTTCATCCGGGCAGTCCACTGACAAGACGATCTGTTTCTTTTCCAACGACGCCAATATCCCATTGATCGCAGACGTTAATGTATCTGCCATTGGTTCGTTTCTTTTCTCCAACTTTATAACCCCTGTTTCTAATCGGGATGTTTTTACCATTGCTTGAATTAGAAAATCTAGCTTATCAAGCTGGCTTCTCGTAGCCATCAGAAAATCATGGCGTCTTTCTTCATCCACTGGACGTTCCAGTAGCGTTTCATTCAACATCTTCAGGTTGGCTATGGGCGTTTTTGTCTGGTGAGATATATCCGACAGGAGTGATTGAAGCTCACCTTTTTCCTTTGCAATCACTTCACGGTCTTTCCGCATGACATTGTAAAGACGCTCCAACCTGTGACTAATTCGTGAGAACAACGTTTCCGCTTCATAGTCTGTTTCCGGACAGACCGCATGATCCATCATATCATCCAGAGTTCGGCACAATCCATCCGTAAATAGCTCTAGCTTTTTTTCAAAATAATGCAGGAAAATGGCTACCCACGCAAACAAAATCACCGTCAAGAGCAGCCCATATCCTACTACCCGTATATCCCTTGTCATCCAGAACAGAACAAGCAGAAGGATAACAGCAATCATAATGATTCCTGTAAAAAATAACCTTAAAAATTTCCGTACAGATAAATCTTTTAATCCCATCACGAGTCACCACCTATCCACTGATACCCCATTCCGTATGCTGTCTTGATATACTTACGCTCGTCTATCTCAATCTTCTTACGTATCCGACTGATTATGGTCGCCAACGTATGCTCGTCCACAAAATCTCCATCAATATCCCACAGCTTTTCCAAAAGTTGGCGTTTCGTCAGGATAATGCGGGGATTCTTAACAAACAGATATAGCGTTCGATATTCTTTTGGCGTAAACTCCAATAGATTTCCAGATAAAGAGGCAGTCTGCTCAGAAAAATCTATTCTTAAAAATCCATCGTCAAACACATCATGCCGTGGTGTCCGAAGTTCCATATTGTCAAATACAGCAGCAATCTTTTTACACAACACCGCCACAGAAAAAGGCTTTGTAATGTAATCTGCACCACCTGCTTCATAGCCTTTCAGCATATCGCTCTCCCTGTCATTGGCAGTTAGAAAAATCATATAAGTATGCTGGCCTCGCCCCCGAATTTCCTGGCATAAATCAAGACCATTTCCATCCGGCAGGTTAATATCCAGCAAAGCCACATCAAATTCCTTCTCCTTTAGATAGTTTACTGTATCATGATATTTATAAGCCGATGTAACCTCATAACCGTCAGAGGTCAGGTTATAAGCCAAAGTCTTATTCAGAATCATATCATCCTCCACGATCAATATGGTTTTCATGTGCTCACATCCTCTCCTTGCATATTGCCACAGTTTATATTTTAAGTCTGAATTGTTGCAGAACTATCCTAAACAATATGTCTTCCCGCAAAAAAATAGAGCAATTCTTCTTTTCGACCAGATTTCTTCTTTTTACTTCTGCTCAGATAGTTTTCAAAAAATTCTGAAACCTACTCTTCGATTATATGAGAACAATAGGACCAATACAAGACAGGGAATACGAAAACATACGTGTAAATTTCAGTTATATAGATTAAAAAATTCCAAAAAATTTAATTCTCCCGTTTCTTTTTTACAAAGGGTTATTTCCCCTGATATCTGTCCTTTGACAATTTCATACCTGCCCCGGTGGTCATAGAGGCGCTTCAGATAGTATTGCATTCCGCGTACCTGCAGCTTAATCCTGGCATAGCCAGACCTGATACGTGGCTCAAAGAAAAAGGCACAGGAACTGAACCGGTGGCAGCCTTTTTTAATCTGACATAAGAGTGAGGTGTTTTTTTGAATAAAACAATAAATCCGGATGATTTCCGGGCCTATTCCGTACTTGAGATTTCACAGATGCTCGGAGTAGGTAAAACCAAAACAAGAGAAATGCTTGATAGTGGAATATTACCGGTAACTAAAATCGGTCGGCAGTATTTTACTTCTCCTACATCCATACAGGACTTTCTGAAGAAAAACATCGGGAAAGAATTGTTTTTTTAGGATGCGGCCAAGGGATTGCCACAGGTATTTATCTATATTACAATAGACCCATACCTTAGTTGGCACGATTTTGGCTCTGAAAGGAGTAAATCATGGCAACAACAACGAAAGGTACACAGCAGAAACGACGATCCAAGGGTGATGGATCTATCTTTAAAAATAAGAGAGGAGGATGGACAGCCCGATACAGAAAGAAAGGGCTACCGGATAAAGAATTTAGCGCACCCACCAAAGGAGAAGCGAAGAAACTACTGGATGAATGGAAGGTCAAGATTGCGATACAGGATGCGATTACCAGCAATATAAAAGTATGTGACTATGCTCAGAAATACCTTTATCGCAAATCACTTTACGTTGAGGCTGGTATATTTAAGCAGAGCAGCCTGGACCGTCTGGAAAGGACATATAACACCCATATACGGGATACAGAAGCAGCAAGGCTGTCTTTCATCAACTTAACCGCTGACGATATTACACAGACAATCAATGCAAATAAAGATACTTTGAGCTATTCGTCCATTAAAAAAATCTATCTCTTTTGGTCAGCAATGATAAAGCACGCGAAAAATATGGGCGAGCTCCCGAATAACTACTCAATCATGAATTCCGTTATTATACCGGCAGAGAATTCTCTGCCCGTGGAAACAAAAGAGATTGAGATTATAGATGAGAAGGATATTCCGATCATCGAGGAAATCGCAATGATGCCCAGTCCTAACCGGAATGAACGCTTCCTTTACCGATATGGTCCGGCTATTGTATTCCTTTTGAATACCGGTCTGAGAGGAGGTGAGCTTCTTGCATTAGGAAAATCAAAAATTATTTGGAAAGATTCGCGTCGCTATGTCAAAATCAATAAAACTTTAAGCCGTGTAAAAAACCGCGACAAGAACGCAAAAACAAAAACTAAATTAGTTCTTACAGATCCAAAGTATCCGAACAGCGTTAGAATAGTTCCACTGAACAAAAAAGCAGATTTTTGTCTTCAGTGTATGCTTGAGCTATACGATACAAACTATTTTGAGAAAGATTTAATTCTTGCGACTCAAAATCATATCAGCCCAACTTTACAAAACATAAGGAATACTTTAGTCAAAATATGCAGAAGAGCAGGAATCCAGGAATATTCCCTCCATGCTCTCAGACATACGTTTGCGACTAATATTGTCCGAAAAACAACTAATATGGGTGAGCTGAAAGATGCGGCGGAATTATTAGGTGACAGCTATGATGTAGTCATAAAGACTTACTTTCATACTGACTCACAAAAGAAAGTGGATCTGGTGGATGCAATCGCATAAATCCGTCCACCTTATCGTCCACCTTATGAACCGATTATATTCGATTTTATGCGGTTTCTGGCGGTCTTAAGTTTAAAATTTTTTGTTGGAATGAGTTTAGAAAAGGTGATACAAGAAAAATATTTTTGTTGGTCAAAAAAATCTGCCACCTTATTTTTTTACAAGCCTTGAAAAATAAAAAGAACCCGAAAAACGTTGATTTTCCGGGCTTTTTGAGAGGCGCAGACCGGATTTGAACCGGTGCATCAGGGTGTTGCAGACCCACGCCTTACCGCTTGGCTACTGCGCCATGATTAAAAAATATGGTATAGATTTGTCAAAGTTCTGGCACATAACTGAGTGGGGTAGTTCTGGTGTTGCAGACCTGTGCCTTACCACTTGGCTACTGCGCCACAGTGTCCCGTTTTTGCGGAACACTCATATTATAGCAAACTGAAACCCATTCGTCAATGAAAAGATTTAGAAATTTTCAGGAGAAATTTTTCAGAGCTCTGTCTGCTTCCCATAATACTGTTCTCTCGCGAACCGGTTGAGGGCCTCGCCGTCAAAGGGAACCACGATCACTTTGCTGGCGTGGCCGTCGTTTCCCTTGTCCTCCTCCTTGGGCAGATCCAGGACAGCGAAGGTCATGGCCTTCACGATCCCGTACTCCATGTATACACCGGGCCGCTCGATCTTATCCCACCTGTTGACCACATCAGAATTTTCATATCTCAGGAAATCCACAGTGGGCGAGTAGGCAATCCCGTCCGCCAGCTTCCAGCTGTCCAGTCCATTCTCGGAAATGATGTAAAAGGCCTTTCTGGTGCTCCACTGGTTCACCACACAGTGATACAGGCCGCCGCTGTACCAGAGCACCGGATCCTCCATGTTCACCGTGGGCAGGCCCTCCACCTGAGGCCAGAGATTTTCCTGCTCCAGCTGGAAGGTGTCCAGGATACTGCCCCGGCACAGGGCGATGAGTCCATCTCTGTTCAGCAGCTCGTAGGCCCCGTCCGGCCGCAGGATGATGCAGATGTTGGCCCGGAAGAAATATCCCCGGTCCAGCTTCACCGGCCCCCGGTACACCCATCTTCCCCCGTCCAGGCTGTCCGTGGTAAAAATATCTCCCGGCCGGGTGTCGCTGACAATCGCTGCGTATTTCCCTGCCGGATCGTCCTCCCGCAGCCGGAAGACGTACACATTGTGCCCCAGTCCTCCCTGGCTGTCCGGCCAGAGCACCCGCTCCCTCTGGTTATAGGGGCCGTACAGGCAGTCGCTGACCGCCTCCACGGCCAGGGAGCCACTCCAGCCTCCTTCTCCGTTTACCTTCTCAAACCCATCCGCCTCGTTCCAGCGGCTGGCAAACAGATGATACTTTCCGCACCCATCCTCGTCGCGCAGGATCGTCCCGTCCCAGTATGTATAATTCACCTTGCCGGTCAGGGCCGGATCCTCCAGCACCTTGTCCTCCAGTCCATTGTCCTGGTCTCTGGGGATAACGCCCCTGGCTCCCCAGCAGCTCTCCTCAAGCTTTCCCACCACAGGCATGGGGAGAAAGCAGTCCATAAACTGTCTGATCTCCATTTTCTATCTCCTTAAAATCCCATCTCATCGTTCACAAGGATCACCTTGATCCTGCCTTTTTCTTTGGAGTACCTTGTCACAAGCACCTGGCAGCACACCGTGTCCGGGGATTTGCAGTCGGCGCACACGCCTGTCCTGGAGCAGGGCGTGTCCAGCCCGAACCTCTGGGCATTGATAGGCGCCGCCTCATGGCGAGCTCTGGACACAGCGTCCTCCACGCTCTTTACCAGCTTGTTCATACCCACGATCATGATTACATTGGCAGGTCCCCAGGAAATGCAGGCCACTCTGTTGGCTGTCCCGTCCACATTGACAAGGACGCCGTCCTCTGTGATGGCATTCGTGCTGCACAGGAAATAGTCGCTGTCAAAGATCTGAAGCTGCGTCTTTCTCTTTTCCTCCGGCGTCTTGCAGGTATCCCGGTTATAGACCGTATAATTTCCGGAGCAGACCGCGTCCAGAAGCCCCATCTCCTTGATGGACATGGAACCGCCCCAGCCCACGGAGCTGCCCTCCGGGATCAGCTCCAGCGCCTTTTTCAGCGCTTCCTCTTTAGACTGCGCATAGTAGCCCTCCATATTCCTTGACTCCAGGCCCTTGATCACCCTCTGAGCCGCCAGTTCATTTCTCTTTCTTCTGTTTGCATCCATATGTAATACCTCCTTTTATTATCTCCATTATAGCGCGGAACTGTCTCCCTGTTAAATGCGGGCCAGGATCTCGTCCAGCAGCCTTACTGCCACCTCATCCTTGCTCATGAGCTCCAGCTCTTTTTCCATATCTGCCGTGATGATGGTCACCACGTTGGTGTCTGTCCCAAAGCCGGCCCCCTGCACCTTCAGGTTATTTGCCACGATCATGTCCAGGTTTTTCCTCGCCAGCTTGGCCCGGGAGTTCTCCAGCATGTTCTGGGTCTCCATGGAAAATCCGCAGAGGAACTGTCCCGGTCTCTTGTGCTGCCCGAGATACCCCAGGATATCGTCGGTCCTCTCCATGGCGATGGCCAGGTCGCCGCCGGACTTCTTGATCTTCTCGTCGCTTGTAACTGCCGGGCGGTAGTCGGCCACCGCCGCGGCCTTGATAACCACATCCATATCTCCGCTCCTTGCCACCACGGCCTCGTACATGTCCCTGGCCGACACCACCGGGACCACATCCACAAAGAGAGGGGGCTCCAGGGCCGTCTGCCCGGTCACGAGGGTCACCTTGGCTCCCCGCAGGGCGCAGATCTTCGCAATGCTGTAGCCCATCCGCCCGGTGGAGTGGTTGGTGATGTACCGCACCGGATCGATCCGCTCCTGGGTGGGTCCCGCCGTCACAAGAACCTTCTTTCCCTCCATATCCTTCGGGAAGGCACAGGCCATGAGCACGTACTGGAAGAGGACGTCCGGCTCCGGCATTTTCCCCTTGCCCACGTCCCCGCAGGCCAGCCGGCCTGCTGCCGGCTCCACCACAGTCATGCCATATTTTCTCAGCTTTTCCAGATTGTCCTGGGTCACCGGATTGTCGTACATCCGAGTATTCATGGCGGGCACCACGATCTTGGGACAGTCGCAGGCCAGCACCGTGGTGGTCAGCATATCGTCCGCGATCCCGCAGGCCAGCTTGGCGATCACGTTGGCCGTGGCCGGCGCGATGATCACCGCATCCGCCCGGGAGGCCAGGGAGACATGCTCCGTGCTGTACTCGTGGTTCCGGTCAAATGTATCTGTATGACATCTCTGGTTCGTCAGTCCCTCGAAGGTCAGAGGAGAGATGAACTCTCTTGCGTGATCCGTCATGATCACCTGCACATCCGCCCCGGCCTTTATGAGAAGGCTCGTCAGATAGGCGCTCTTGTATGCGGCGATCCCTCCCGTCACCCCCAGGATCACTGTCTTTCCTTTCAGCATATTGTCAAATCCTTCCTTTCATGCTATACTTTCCGCGTAATTGTATTATATCCCGACAGCGGGAATGATAACAAGGAGGAATTGAATAATGAAAGAAAAAAAACGTGACACCAGATGGATGGTCTGTGTTGCACTTATGGCAGCAATCGTCATCGTCCTCGCGAACACACCGCTTGGCATGATCCAGCTCCCGGTAATTAAGGCGACAACAGTACACATTCCCGTCATCATCGGAGCTGTGCTCCTGGGCCCTCTGGCCGGCGGCATTTTAGGCGGCGTCTTCGGTATCTGCTCTCTTGTAAGCAACACCATGGCACCCACCCTTCTGTCCTTTGCCTTCTCGCCCTTTATGAGCACCACCGGACTTCCCGGCGTTCTGAAAGCCCTCTGGATCTCCGTGGGATGCCGCATCCTCATCGGCGTGGTATCCGGCTGGCTGTGGAAGCTCTTCGAGAAGGTTCATTTGAACCAGACTATCGCCCTTCCCATCACCGGATTTGTGGGCGCCATGGTCAACACAGTGACTGTCATGGGCAGCATTTACCTGCTCTTCGCCCAGCAGTACGCCCAGGCACAGAACGTAGGCATCACAGCCGTGTGGGGCCTGATCATGGGAACCATCACTGCCTCCGGCATCCCGGAAGCCATCGCCTCGGCGGTTCTCGTGCTGGCACTGGGAAAGGTTTTGCTGAGATTTATGAAAAGAATATAAGTTTTTTGCTGTCCGGCGTAGGCCGGGCAGCATTTTTTCAGTTCCGCAGCACATCCGCAAGGTCTCGCTCTCCCCTCTACCTCCCCGCCGCGCCGCTGAACTCACAGTCCTTCAGCCGTTCCTCCGGCAGGTGGCAGGTCCTTCTCTCCCTCTCCACAAGCCGCTCCACAAAGGGAGTGGCGGGCCGACTGAGGAGCTCCGCCGGAGGGGCGTACTGCTGGATTTCCCCCTGATCCAGGACCAGTACCTTTGTCCCCAGCTTCAGCGCCTCGCCGATGTCGTGGGTCACAAAGAGCACAGTGATCCCGGTCTCCCTGTAGATCCGTAGGAGCTCCTCCTGGAGCTGGCCTCTGGTGATCTCATCCACCGCACCGAAGGGCTCATCCATGAGCAGGATCTCCGGGGACGCGGCCAGCGCCCGGGCGATCCCCACCCTCTGCTGCTGCCCGCCGGAGAGCTCTGCCGGGTACCTCTCCTTCAGTTCCTCATCAAGCCCCACGATCTTCATCCACTTTGACACTGCCGCCTTTGTCCTGGCTCTGTCCCGGCCATTCAACAGGCTGGGCACATAGGAAATATTCTGCTCCACCGTCATGTGGGGAAACAGGACGCTCCCCTGGATGGCGTAGCCAATCCCCCGGCGCAGCCGGGTCTGGTCCTTGTCCCGGATGTTCTCCCCGTGGATGAGAATGTCACCCGCATCGGGCCGGATCAGCCCGTTCACCATCTTCAGCGCCGTAGTCTTGCCGCAGCCGGAGGAGCCGATGATGGTGACAAACTCTCCCTTTCTCACCTGGAGGCTGAAATGCTCCATGACCACCTTTTCCCCGTATACCTTTTTGATGTCCTTAAATTCGATCTCTATATTCATTTCTGTATTCGTTACTGTATTCATCTCTGTACTCATCCTTGCATCCTCCTTACAGAAGCCCGCGGCTCTCGAGGAATTCCTCCGCCACGTCCCTTGGCTCCCTGCCCTCTGTCTCCACTGCGTAGTTCATGGCAGCCATGTCGCTGTCCGTAATAATCCCGGTCACCTTTTCAAATACCTGCTCCAGCTCCGGGTGCTCCTCCAGTACCTGGCTGCGGACCACATTGCCGCACATGTAGGAGGGATAGAACTGCTTATCGTCCTCCAGCACAGTCACGTCCGAAGCGGAGAGCTGGCCGTCCGTGGTGAAGATCACCATGACATCGATCTGCCCCTGGTCTATGGCCTGGTATTTCAGCCCGATATCCATGTCCATGGTCTCCCTGAAATGGAACCCGTAGGTGTCACAGAGGGCGTCGTAACCGTCCTCCCGCTCAAAGAAATCGTACTCCGCCCCGAACACAAGCTGATCAGACACCGCGGCAAGATCCGAGTATGTCTTCAGGTCATACTGCTCCGCGATCTCCCGGCGGACCACCAGGCCGTAGGTGTTGTTGAACCCGTACATGCCGGTCCACTCCATAGAGAGCTCCTCATTGTAATACTTCTGCAGACTGTCAAAGAGATCCTCTGTGTACAGTCCATCCTCTTTCATGACCATGTTCCAGGCGGTGCCGGTGTACTCCGGGTACATGTCAAACTCTCCGCTCTCCATGGCCGGCTCTATATTGGAAGTGCCGCCGCCCACACCCTGGGTCAGCTCTACATTCAGGTCCGTGTCCTTCTCTATGAGAATATCCAGCATCTCTCCCAGCACATACTGCTCGGTCATGGGCTTTGTCGCAATGCGGATCGTATCCTGGGTCTGCCTTCCAGACAGCGTGGCGATAAGCAGGCAGGCACAGAGAACCAGAGCGGCCGCGCCCAGCGCCCGGTTGGTCTTCCTGGCCCTGGCGCTGCGCTTCCGCAGCCTCTTCTCTACAAATCCCAGAAGGGAATCCACCAGAAGCGCCAACAGGGCGATGAGCAGACTCCCCGCCATGGTCATGGCGCTGTTGTTAGTGGTAATGCCCCGGTAAATGGCAACGCCCAGGCCGCCGGCTCCAATAAAGGAGGCGATACCTGCAAGGGCAATGGTCATGGTCACCATGCTGCGGATGCCGGACATGATCACCGGCATGGCAAGGGGCAGCCGAACCTTCAGGAGAATCTGCATCCGGGTGCTGCCCATGCCTTTAGCCGCCTCCAGGATTGCCGGATCCACGTTCGCTATACCCGTGTGGGTGTTCCGCACCATGGGAAGGAGGGCATACACCGTGAGGGCGATGACAGCCGTGGCATCCCCCACTCCGGAAAAGGGAATAAGAAATCCCAGCATGGAGATGGAGGGAATCGTGTAGAGAAAATTGATGACCGCCAGGGCGGGCTTTGCCGACCTGTCAAACTCGCTGATCAGAATTCCCATAAGGCCGCCCAGCAGGACAGCGATCAGAATGGCTGTCAGGGAAATCCCCAGATGCTCTCCCAGGAGCCCCAGGAAGAAATCCCTTCTTTCTATTAACAGTGTGATCATCTCTCTTAGCATGCTCTCTCTCCTCTCCTTACAATGGCGCTCACAGGGCAGTTTTCCTGGCAGAGCCCGCAGTGCAGGCAGTTTTCCTGGCGGATCACATAGGGAGCACCGCTGTCCCCAGAAGCTTCCCGCCGCTCTTTACAGCGGTCCTCATGGCAGTCTGTACGCCGGTCTATACATTTCTGGGGGCAGCTTCGGCTGCATTTGCCGCATCCGATGCAGGCCTCCGTGATGAGAAATCCTTTCTCCCTCGGGGCCTCCTCCCCCAGGACAAAGGACCATCTCTGAATGGGAGATTTTCCCAGATCAAAGAACTCCATCTGTCCCCCGTCCAGACAGAAGGGCTCCAGTATATATCTGCTGTCCCCCGGGTAGACGTCATTCATCACCGGGTTCTCCTCAAAAATGCGGTCGATCCACTTTTTCTGTTCCGGCACCTTCCACGCCTTTCCCTCCAGACGCACCATCTGGAAGTCCCGGTTCATGCCGGTCACCGCCACATAGCCTCCTTCTGTCAGCTCCCGGTAGAAGTCCTTTCCCCGGGCCGTACAGAAATACAGCCGTCCCTCTTCCACCAGCATGACGTCGATGATGCGGGCCCTTGGCCTGCCGTTTTCATCTGTGGTGGCAAATGTCACATCCTTTACCTCTCTCAAAATCTGCAGAAAATCCTGTGCGTTCATGATATTCTCCTCCAAAATGTATTCTAAAATGTATTCTGAAATGCGCTCTAAAATGCCGGCCGGTGTATCCGTCCCGGATCCACGGTCTTCTGTACGCCTCTCTTATAGGAAATCTCAGGATAGCCAAACCCTATGAACATCCCTGTATAGTGATCCTCGGGTATCTCCAGCATGGCCATGATCCGGGGCATCCTCTTAAGGGCTGCCAGAGGAAAGGTCAGCATCACGGCCCCCAGCCCCCTGGAGGCGCAGAGCAGCTCAAAATAGGTTCCTGCCACCAGCACGTCCTGCACTGGCTCCCCCTTTCCCAAAGGGGCGTGGGGAATGAGAAGGTGCGGCGCTCCACAAAAAAGCATATCCGGCCGAACGGTCTGTCGCCACCGCTTCATGTCCTCGTAGGACGCCCGGTCAAAGCCCTCCGGGTAAATGCCCTGCCCGGCCAGAGTCTCCATCTCACGGAAAGCCATGCTCCGCAGCCGCTTCATCCGCTCCTTGTCGTCGATCAGCGTGAACTCCACCTGCTGCTTGTTGCCCCCGTTGGGGGCATTTGCCAGCCGGCCGATCATGTCCCGGATGACGCCGGGATCCACATTCCGATCGTGGTAGCGCCTGCCGGAGTGCCTGTTGGCGATCAACGCGTCCAGCACCGGCGCCGCATCGGCAGCCTTCACCGGGGAGAGACTGTCCTCTGGCCGGTGCTCGAAAATGGAGAGGGCCCCCGCCGGGCAGACTGCCAGGCAGTGCTCACATTTCCAGCAGCCCTTCCAGCCGAATTCCTCAAACTCCGCCATTTGCACCTTTCCCTCCCCGTCCAGGGAGAGAATGCCTCCCGGGCAGACCCGGGTGCACAGCCCGCAGCCCATACATGTATTTCTATCCACCTGAAATCCTGTTTTATTCATGCTATGTTCATCTCCGCTTCTTTTCCGGCATTTCTGTCCTCCCTTTTCTGTGTTTATTTTATGAGCGGAGGTGCCCAGGCACAAGTACGCACTTTTTTGTGCCGTAGTTACCTGGCGGTAACCTCCGCCGCCAGGCCGTCTTTTTTTGAGCAACAGAAAAAGACCCCATGCCGCCTGTATAAGCGACATAGAGTCTTTAAAATCCTGTGAAATCATGCATGCGAAATTACCGGATAGACTTCCCCAGCTCGTAGGCCTCCTGAAGCTCCGGCTTCCCGTCGATATCTCCCACATCGCCGTTTCCGCCGGCCAGGACATGGCCCAGGTTCTCCCATCTCAGGTGCTCCATCAGATGGTCGTAGTAGAGAAGGACATCCTCAAATCCATTGCCCTCCGCGGCCATCAGAAGGGCGGAGGATCTGTCATGCCCTCTGAGGAGATTGCCGTCCCCCTCCTCCAGGGCAAACAGACGGTCAATGGCAGTCCGGATCTGGCCGCTCATGTTCCAGTAGTAAAGGGGCGTGGCAAAGATCACCACGTCGCACTCCCGCACCGCCGGGTAGATCTGCTCCATGTCGTCCTTCTGGACACAGGGAAATTCCCTGCTGCTGTGGCCTCCAAAGCAGCCCTTGCATCCGTGGATATTCATGCTGTCCAGGAAGAATTCTGTCACTGTGTTGCCCGCGCTCTTCGCCCCCTCTGTAAAGGACTTTACAAGAGCTGATGTATTCCCCTTTTTCCGGGGACTTCCGTTTAAGATCACAATCTTCTTAGCCATATCTGTTCTCCTTTCCCTGATCGCCCCATTTAAAACTTATCTGCCAGAGCTGCCGCCTGGGCACAGCCGTCGGTCTTTGTAATATCTCCCACATTCAGCACGCCGGGGACAAGCACCTCGCCCACCATCTTCCATTTATTTAAGGCTGCGGTACGCTCCATGGGGATCCGCACGCCGTCCAGAACGGTCAGATCCTCCTCCTCGCAGCAGGCGATGAGAGCGCACTCCTTTCCCGCGATATCCTTGCCGCCCACCACCAGGGAATAGATGCGGTCTATCACCGCCTTGATCTGTGACGGGATGGAGTACCAGTAAACCGGCATGGTAAATACCAGTCCGTCCGCCTCCAGGATAGCCGGGGCAATGGTGTTGAAGTCGTCGTCAAAAGTACAGGCCTTCCCTGTGCTGTAGCATGTCTCGCAGGCATGGCAGCCGCCCAGCTTCATGGCAGCCGCGTCAAACCTTGTCACTGTGTGGCCCTTTGCCTCGGCGGTTTTGATAAAGGCGCCTGTCATGGCAAAGCTGTTTCCGTTTTTCCTGGGACTTCCTGTGATCACAACGATTTTTTTACTCATAATCTATCTCTCCTCTTTTACTTATTTTGGCGGGATTGACATTCCCCGCTGCTGATATTACAATCATAGCAAGAATATGCCACAAAACAAGTACGCACATAAAAGTGCGATACTTACATCAAAGTATCATACTTACCTAAAGGAGAGTGTAAAATGGGCAAGAGATGCATTTCTAACGAAAACCTGAGCACTACCGGGTTCAGCTACACGCTGTCCCTCATCAACGGGAAATACAAGATGACCATCCTCTACACACTGATGGAGTTCGGGGTAGTGAGATTTAATGAGATGAAAAAATATATCGGGGGAATTTCCTACAAGACTCTGAGCTCCACCTTAAAGGAACTGGAGGCGGACCAGCTGGTCCACAGGGAGGAGTATCCCCAGATCCCGCCCAAGGTGGAGTACAGCCTGACGGAGAGAGGGAAATCCCTGATCCCCATCCTGGACGGGATGTGCGAGTGGGGAGACAAAAACCGGCTTTAGAGGGCCGTTTTTTCTCTGGCAGTGCATGCTTCTGTCTGATTTCCGCTTCCGCACTGCCTTCCCCTTTGACTCCATTCTATAACTGTAGGAAACACTATCAACTCCCCGCAAAAATGAAGCCCGTAAACATCACATTTACGGGCTTTTTAAGCTCCCCCTGTTGGACTCGAACCAACGACAACTCGGTTAACAGCCGAGTGCTCTACCGACTGAGCTAAGGAGGAATATTATGAAATTGTGTCGTCCTTATTATCTCGACAACAAATATATTTTACATCAAACTCACAGGCATTTCAAGTAGTTTTAACTATTTCTTTCTTGTTTTCTAATGCATGTTCTAATGCACATCATATCTCAGGTTCAGGATATCTCAGACGAAAGACTGGATTTTTTCCCAGTCAACAGAGTCCCTTATGTTGTAGAGCACAGTCCCTCTCTTTTCCGGACAACTGATTTCCAGATAACCGTCATATACCCGGAAACTCACAGCCTCTGTAGTAACGCCTGACAGCTCATATCCGGCCGGTTCGGGGAGGATTTCATACGTATGTATCAATCTTTCCACCTGCAGGCCGGAAAGATATTCGGTCAGCCCTTCTAAGTTCCTGACCTCCCGATCCTCCGTTTCATCTGTCATAAGCCATGCCTCAGAGAGGCTGTCCTCGCGGAGCCCTAAAACCTCCGCCGCAGGCGCTCTGTCTGTTGCAATGCTCATCTTCCCCATGGCAAGAACGCTCAGCGACATAACCGAAAACAGCAGGCCAACTCCGAGCTTCTTTTTCCCTGTCGTTACAATGGCGCGCATGCGATAGCGCAGGGTCCGGGCCGAAGAAGAAAGGCATGTCGTAAAGCCGCGGCCTTCCCCGGCTGTCGCAAGAAGCAGCTCCGCGTATTTTTTCCGCCTGTCCCCATCGTACTTCTCCAGGACTATCTCGTCACAGGAAAGCTCCAGGTCATCCTGCGCTCTCCTGACAGCCGTCCACACAAGAGGGTGCAGCCAGCCCAGTGCTTTGCAGAATTCCAGGAAAAATCTAGTATGCGTGTCTTCCCGCTGCACATGGTGCAGCTCATGGCAGAAGATCATCTCAGCCTCCTCCGCCGTGTAGGGACGCTCCGGCAGATAGGTAGCTCCCTTCTTCTTTCTCAGACCTATTGTAAGGGGCGTACCTATCAGGCTACTGTATCTCAGGTCAATGGATATATGTACATCGAGTTCACTTTTCATCTTCTCCCAGCTCTCAAGGATTGCCGGCTCCTCCACCGGACTTGAATTCCTTCTCAGGCTCATGGAAAACCACATGTGAGAAGCCATTTTCCACGCAAAAAGCACTAGGAAGCCCACTCCCCAGACAGCTATAAGCGCTCTCAGGGCCGTCCCCGGCACATACAGCACCGCCGTGGGAGGGCCCGGCCGCAGCAGATAAATCATATGGGGCTGATAAAACAGAAATACAGGCACCAGCCAAAGAACTGCGCATGTCCTGGCCGTGTAGCGGCGCCTGAGAGCAGGCAGGAGAAACAGAAGCCCTGAAAAATAGAGACTCACAAAAACAAAGACATCCACAAACAGACAAAGGCAATACTCCAGACCATCAGAAATACCATAAGCGCATATGTAAATCAACGGAAACAAGGCTAACATGATTGGAAGCACGATGGGGTCCATCCATACAACAGCCTTTTCTCTGTCTTCCATCCAGCCGACCGTTTTCCCATGCTCTGCACTCCAGGACTTCCGAAATCCGGCAGCCAGGATAGCCCCCAGGAAAACCGCCCAAAAAAACCGATATATGTACAAAATAGCCATATCAGACATGTTACAGCTCTCCTTTCTCAAGAAGACGTCTCAGTTCCTCCAACTCCTCCTTCGTAACCCCGCTGTCACACAGCGCTGTGGCAAAAGAAGCCACTGAGCCGTGAAACAGTTTGTCAAGAAAAGACCTGCTCTCTGCCGCCAAATATTCCTTTTCCTGTACCAGCGGCTCATACAGGTTTGTACGCCCTTCCTTTTTTAAAGATAAAAAACCTTTTTCGCACAGGCGCGTCAGGAGAGTGAGAATAGTCGTTGGCGCCAGCGGATGAACGTCCTGCAGTGCTTCCTCAATGTACATCCTGGATACAGGCGCAGGACTCGCCCATATGATCTGCATAATCTCCAGTTCGCTCTCCGGAAGGCGTTTGATTTCTCTCATTCTCATTGTGTGCTCCTTTTTGACTTCTCAACTTCCATTTTTGTTCTACATCTGTAGAAATATCATATTCTACAAACGTAGAAAAGTCAATAAAAAAAACAGAATGAGCCTTTAACGACTTCATTCTGCTCCATTTTCATGTACCTTCAAAACCACATACAAGAAATCTTATCTATCTTCCATCTTTCTTCCCGAACCGTGCGCTGCACTCACTTGAGGAAGTTCGAGCCACTTTGTGTCTCGAACAAGCTTCACACTAAGCTCAGCCTGCGCTCCGCTTGTCTTCTCTAAGTGTTCAGCTTTGGTTATGCCCTCGACCGATTAGTAACAGTCAGCTCCATGTGTTACCACACTTCCACCTCTGCCCTATCTACCTCGT
>NZ_SPGT01000040.1:0-14740 GCF_005845155.1 Clostridium sp. BSD2780061688st1 H5
AAACTATTGAACCGCGTAGTACTGAACGGTACGCTACGTGGTGTGGAAGGGGAGGGTCAAATCTCCCCTATCCGATTGGAGATTGTGAAGGGAGTGTTGCAGCCATAATAAAAACTGTGCGAATATAACAAGACTAATCTGACAAATGAAGTAAATATTGAGTTGTAAGAGGAATATAATCTGTCAAAATTGCATATATAAAAATAAAAACTAAAAATTTTCTTGACTAATTTTTGACAAAGAACTATAATACTTTCATGCATTAGTTAGTTACAATGCACAAAAAGGTTTTTGGAGGGAAAAAGTATGAGCGCATCAACAATATTACTCATTATCATGTGGATCTTTGCCGCAGTATTTTTTGTGGTGCTGGTCAGGGATATTCTGGCCCACAGAGATGAACTGGACAAGAGCAAAATGGGGTACAATGTAATTGTCAGCATGGTGGCAAACTTTTTTGACACACTGGGGATAGGAAGCTATGCTATTGCCACATCGGCCTGGAAATTTAATAAATCTGTGCGGGACGATCTGATTCCGGGGACTCTGAACGTGGCATTTGGTATTCCGATCTGCGTGGAGGCGACGATCACAATGACCAGAATCGAGATGGACTCCCTCACGCTTGTTCTTATGATCGCGGCGGCCATCATCGGATCTATCCTGGGCGCAAAGATCATTTCCAGACTGGACATTATGAAGATAAGGGTTGTCATGGGCGTAGCTCTCATTCTTGTGGCTCTCATCACCCTGTGCAAGATAAATGCTGTGGGGCCCTTTGGTATCCTGGGAACAGCGAGAGGGCTGGAGGGCGGCATGCTGGCTCTGGGCGTGATCGCGAACTTTATCCTCGGCATCTTGATGACGGCCGGCATTGGGCTGTATGCTCCCTGTATGGCTATTGTCCTTCTGCTGGGAATGAGTGCGGACGTGGCTTTCCCGGTCATGATGGGATCCTGCGCATACCTCTGTCCGGCCTGTGGCATTACATTTATCAAGGAAGGAAAATACAACCGGGCCTCAACAATACCCATGATCATAAGCGGAGCTATTGGCGTTTTGATCGCGGGCTTTATCGTTACATCTCTTCCTCTTACTGTGCTTACATACCTGGTGTGCGTTGTCATGGTGATCTGTGCGGTGATGTTCTTCCACGATGCGAGAAAGCAGAAGGGCTAGAGCGACGGAAACAAAAAACAGAAAGATGGAATCATGAGAGAAAATTGAATAGAGAGGATAAAGGCCTGCGGGTATCACCGCAGACCTTTTCCGCTTTTACTCCTGATAAATGCGATAGGTTTCTAGCAACTCCTGCGTGCCTTTGATTTCAGCAGCTACAATAGCGCTCATGCGCTGGAGATTTGCCACATGATATGGATGCGGCGCTTTTATCAGACCTACTCAATTCAACAGACAGTGTCTGTTAAATTGTCCTGGTCCCACTACTGCGAACTTTTAAGCATCTCTGACGCTAACAAACGCAGCTTTTATGAAAAGGAAGCCGTCAATTCCAACTGGTCTGTCCGAGAACTGAAACGGCAGATCGACAGCTCTCTTTATGAGCGCCTGTTGCTGTCCAACGGAGACGCCAATAAAGAAAAGGTCCTTTCTCTGGCGCAGAAAGGAATTGAGATCAACCAGCCAGCCGATATTATCCGCGATCCGTATGTATTTGAATTTTTAGGTGTGCCGGAAAACAAGCCCATGTTGGAAAGCGACTTGGAGAAGGCTCTGGTAGCGCAGATCGAAAAGTTCCTGCTGGAGCTGGGGCGCGGTTTTATGTTTGTGGGAACACAGCAGCGGGTTACATTGAACAATACCCACTATTATGTGGACATGGTGTTCTACAACAAAATTCTGCGGGCGTATGTTTTGATTGAGCTGAAAACCACAAAGCTGACGCCGGAAGCCGCCGGACAGCTCAATATGTACCTGAACTACTATGCGGCCGAAGTCAACGACCCTGATGATAACCCGCCTATCGGCATCATTCTCTGCACCGAGAAAGACAGTGTGGCGGCGGAATATGCGTTGGGCGGTCTTTCCAACAACATTTTTGCATCCCGCTATGTTCTCTATATGCCGGACAAGGAGCAATTGATTGCCCAGGTGGAAGCTGTCTTGAAAAACTGGCATGAGAAAAATGATGGTTCCTCCCATGAATGAGAAAGAGCTGATTGGAAAAGTCCATTCGTCGGTTTACCACCAATGCCAGCGGCGAGGTTACGCCACCCCGGTAGATGTGTTGATGGACATTGGCGTCCTGCCAAAGCAGAAGTATGAGGATTGGCGGTTTGGAAAGGTAGATTACCTGGAACGGGTCTGCACGGTCAATCTACGAAAGCTTTCTTTCATCATGCACCAGATGCGGGTGTATGCACAGAAAACCGGCTTAAAGCCTTCTTTCTGTTACTACAAGCGATGGGGCGTGAAGAAGAAAACCAGCCAGGGACGTAAGCCGGTTATCCCGCTGCGGTTCAGCAAAAGCGGCAACCCAGAAGTTGAAAAGTGGTATGCGACCCACTTTGTAGACAGCAAGCGGACCGCAGAACTGAAAACACAGCAGCAATCGAATATAGACCACGTTCAATGAAACAAGGACAGCTTTTACAGAGCCGTCCTTTTTCTTTTGCTTGTTGCTATCTTATTTTTTGAGGAAGGAGGTCGTCCACATGGCCACCACCCGCATCATCCCACTGCACGCTGGCAAGGGCCGCACCGTTGGCAAGGCCATCAGCGACATCATCGACTATGTAAAAAATCCAGACAAAGCAGAACTTACACGGTGGTGGGCTTTGTAGAACAACCGTTTTTTGAAAGTACCGACAGCGGTATTTATACCGGAATTACTTTGTTTCACGGAGATTCAGCTCACTTTAATGCTTCTTTGCAGTTGAATTTAAATCATACCCCGTCCAATTATCATGCAGAGTTGCGTGATTTGGCTGGGAGCCGAAAAATCGAGTTTAATGACAGCCTTTTGATCTTTACCGGAAATTCCTCAAATGGAACATTGGATCTTCTGGTAAATGCAGTTATGATTTTCGGCCTGATATTTATAGCAGGTGCATCTATCATACTGATTTACAATGTCTTTAATCTGTCTTTCCGGGAGCGGAGTATGTACCTGGGAATGCTTTCTTCTATTGGAGCGACGGGTAAACAGAAAAGAAGCAGTGTATATTATGAGGCTGGAATGCTTCTGATCTTTGCGCTTCCAGTAGGAATCCTGGCGGGATTATTTGCGGTCAAGATAGGAATCGGAGGGTTAATGCCCTATTTGATGAGGTTTTCAGGAATTGTGGGCATTTCTCTATCTGGACAGACGAGTTCATTAAAAGTCACTCCAGAGTCGATTCTGTTCATCGTTTTGGTGAGCGTGGGAACGGTGTTTATTTCCGCTTCTCTCCCGGCATATAAGGTAGGGAAAATAGGTGCTGTCGAAAGCATTCGAGGAAATCTGCAAAGCAAAGAGAAACAATATAGGACAAAATGGAAAAATTCCAAAAAACAAAATGCGGAAGTTTTCCTGGCTGAAAAATTTATTCACAGACAAAACAAACGTACAGCGGGAATTCGGCGCGCAGTGACAGTTTTCCTCGTTTTGCTGTTGGTTACAGCTGCTGGAACATCTATGTTAGTGCAGGTGGCAGAAAAAAAGGCGCAGGGGGATGGAGCCATCGGTACTGTAGCCATGAAGCAGGATGAATCAGGCGTCCTGTTTGTCCGAGGCACTGAAGGGGCCGAGGAGGAATATAAGGCTATTGTATCAGATTTGAAGAACAGTACGGGCGTAAATTGGATGGAACAATGGGAATCCGTCTGGCAGTCATTATATGTGCCAATGGGAATACACTTTTGACACAGCTGAAAAATTTGAACGAAGGAAGTCAAAATTTGTATTTTATAGACGCCGGTTCACTTGCCAATATGATGGATTTTAAGAATATTGCAGTGGGAATGCTGCGGCTTCTGGCAGGATGTTTTGTTGTGCTGGTTTCTTTAATCTGTCTGTTGAATCTATACAATTCTATCAGCGGATATATGCAGGGCCGTCGTCAGGAAATGGCGGCATTGATTTCCGTAGGTATGACCAAAAAACAGCTGGCTCAAATGGTGTGTTTAGAGGGGATATTGCTTCTGGGCCGAAGCCTGCTCTGGGGTATATTGTTCTCTGCCATCCTTATATATGGAATCCAAAAGGGTATTGTCTTATTGTTTGGAGGTATTCAGTTTCAAATTCCGATTGTACTGGAAATAGTGTCTGTAATACTCACCTTTGGAGCGGTGCTGTTCATGATGTGGTATGCTTTCAGAAAAATACGGATGACGAACATCCTTGAGAATATTCGTCAGGACAGTATATAATAAATAATCTGGGGGCATGAGATATAGGGGCCAGTACCCATCCAGCTATGAAACAACCCCTGATAAACAGCGAAAATGGAAGGTGAGTAATATGCGGATATTGATTGTAGAGGATGATGAAATTATTGCAGAGGGGTTGGAGTATTCCCTGATGAGTGAAGGCTATGAGGTCTCTGTAGCTGGAACGGTGAAGGCTGCCCTTGAATTTGTTCAGGAAAAACCATCGTTTGACTTTTGCCTCTTAGATGTGATTCTTCCTGACGGAAATGGCTTCGATATATGTCAAAAAATACGGGAAACAAGTCAGGTTCCCATCCTCTTTCTGACATCCTGTGATGATGAAGTGAGTACAGTCAGGGCACTGGATTTAGGAGCTGACGATTATATTGCGAACCCTTTTCGTGTCCGTGAATTACTGGCGAGAATGAAAGCTATTTTGCGGCGATACGGAATTGGAGAAACAAATCTCCAGCCCAAGATTGTGGCGGTAGGAAAGAATCAAGTGAATCTTAGCACTGGAAAAGTTTACTGTGGGAATGAAGAAGTAATTCTGACTGCTATGGAGTATAAGCTTTTGCTCATCTTTCTCAATAACCGTGGGCAAATCCTCACAAGGGATCAGATATTGAACAACATCTGGAAAGGGGCCGGCGAATTTGTCAATGAAAACACTCTGAGTGTTTATGTGGGAAGGCTCAGAAAAAAGCTGGGTGATACAGCATCAGAAGAAGCTGTGATTGAAACGATCCGAGGTGTTGGCTATCTACAATCAAGACGAGCTTGAAACTCTTTTCAATGTGGTGCGCGGCGATCCGATTGAACTGGCTGTTATTCTGGCCGCATTTTACGGCCTGCGCCGCAGCGAAGTTGTCGGTCTGAAATGGGACGCCATTGACTTTGAGAAAAAGACGTTCACAATCAAGCACACGGTTACACAGGTCACAGTAGACGGCAAGGAAGTCACGATCCAGAAAGACCGAACCAAGACGAAATCCAGCTATCGCACACTGCCGCTGGTTCCGCCCTTTGAAGAATTGCTGCACCGTCTCAAACAGGAACAGCTGGTCAATCAGAAGGTATGCGGAAACGCTTATTGCCAGAAGTATCTGGATTATATCTATGTCAACGCGATAGGCGAGCTTGTGAAGCCGAACTTCATCACCCAGCATTTTGAGACTGTGCTAAAAAAGAACGGTCTGAAAAAGATTCGTTTCCATGACCTTCGTCACAGCTGTGCCAGCCTGCTTTACGCAAACGGCGTCAGTCTGAAAGAAATCCAGGAATGGCTGGGACACAGTGATATTGGAACGACTTCCAACATCTACACCCACCTGGATTACAGCAGCAAGGTTTCGTCTGCAAATGCGATCCTTGCCTTTTATCCTGAGAATACTGGGGTACAGACCATCGGGCAGTAAAAAAGCCCTGAACCGTGAAGCTCAGGGCTGAAAATTCTGGTGCCGGTGGTGGGACTCGAACCCACACGGATTTCTCCACACGATTTTGAGTTTTACAAACCATTCAGAAGTATCTGGAACATACTGGTGTTGAATGGTACTGAAAAACCGGCGAAAACCGCATAAATTCAAGTCCTTTCAGTCATTGGCAACAAATAAACCTTACAGATAAAGGATAATTGAAAAATTGCGGTTTGGCAAGTAAATTTTCCCGTTGGAGGGATATTAGGAGGGATGTGGAGGGATATTCATTACTCCCCTCCCGGCAAGATACTTATAAATATATTTATAGAAGAAAAGCAGTCAGCACCTATCACTGACAATCTGATATAAGGAGCTGACGAAGAATGAGGAATAAAGAATATTACGAAGAACGATTTAAGGATTATCCAGACCTTGTGAATTTGGAACAGTTCAGAGAAATGCTGGGCGGCATAGGCGACACCACCGCAAGAAAGCTCATGCGGCAGAACAAGGTCAAACATTTTTATATCCGCTCTACCTATCTTATACCAAAAGCAAATGTGATTGATTATGTGCTGGGTGAACATTATGCGGAGTACAAGTATTCCTTAAAAGTTCAGATATGATTTTTTAGGACGTTCAGAAATGAGCGTCCTTTTTTGTACCCAAAATGAAAGGAGAAAACAATCCATATGAAAAAGATACTCAACCGGCTGCTGGCTGGTTTCCTTAGTCTGGCAGCGGTGTTTACCACTCTACCGGCTTCACAGGTTCATGCTGCCGAGACGCAATACTGGACAGAGTCAGCAGAACGAGCCGGTCATATTGAAAAGGTGATGAACGACGGCTCTATCGGTTCAACCTTTAATGAGGGCATTATGAAAGTGGAGGGCGAGACAGCCTACTGTATTGACATCAACACAGACTTCCGCAATGGATACAAGACCAGAGCGGACGCAAGCACACGCATGAGTGCAGACCAGATCGCTGACGTTGCCCTCTCGCTGGAATACGTCAAACAGTATGCCGCCAGTCACAGCAGTCTGAATTATAAACAGGTCTACTTGCTGGAACAGTGTGTGGTCTGGCAGCGTTTGAGCGTTCATCTTGGCTGGCAGTGCGATAACGTCCGTGCTTCCTATGATGAAATCTCAAAGGCAGTACAGGACGAAGTCTACAGCGGTGCGAAAGCCTTTGTCAGTGAGAATAAAGGACGGTATGAGTGCGGCGGCTATATCTACTCCGGCGAGGGGCAGGAATTAGGTCAGTTCTGGGCGAAGCTGGCTGTCGGAAATGCCACACTGAAAAAGACTTCCAGTAATACCGGCATTACAGACGGCAACGGGAATTATTCAATCGCCGGTGCGGTTTATGGTGTCTATTCTGATAAAGGCTGCACAGAGCAGCTTGCCACCCTTACAACGGATACCAGCGGAAATACAGAAACCGTGGAGGTCAAAGCTGGTACGGTCTATATCAAGGAGCTGTCCGCTCCGGCTGGCTACAAGCTGGACAAGACTGTGTATCCGTTATCCGTGGAAGCCGGAAAGACCGCCACTTTGAGCGTATCGGATACGCCAAAGGTCATAGATACCCTTATCGAACTGTTTAAGATTGATATGGAGACAGGAAAAGCTACCGCACAGGGTAACGCTTCCTTAGAGGGTGCAGAGTTTACATGGAATTTCTATGCCGGATATTATACGGCTGACAACCTCCCGTCAGAGCCTACAAGGACGTGGACGACAAAGACACTCGCTGAAAAAGACAGCGACGGCACGGTTCACTATGTATCCCGGCTGGCTGATAAATATAAGGTATCCGGCGACAGCTTTTATACACAGGACGGAGCAGCCGTGCTTCCGCTGGGTACGCTGACCGTGGAAGAAACAAAGTCTCCCTCCGGCTATCTGTTAGAGGGCGCATATATGCAAGCTGCCGGAAGCGAAGAACAGATTACCGGCTTGTATATCACACAGATTACCGAGGACGGGGAGCTGGCTGTCCTTACCGGCAGCAATCAATTTTCTGTATCCGACAAGGTCATTCGTGGCGGCGTGCAGATACAGAAACGGGATTTAGAGACAAAGGATACCAAAGCACAGGGCGGCGCAACGCTGAAAGACGCTGCCTTTGAGATTATCACGCTCAATGACAATCCCGTGCTGGTAGACGGCAAGCTCTACAATAAGGGCGAAGTCGTTAAAACAATCCGTACCGGCATTGACGGTATCGCTTCTACTGCTGCGGACACGCTGCCATACGGGAAATACCGTATCGAAGAAAGCGAAGCTCCCGACGGTTATCTGACCGAGGGCGCTAAAGCGGTAGAGTTTTCCATCACAGAGAACGGGAAAATCGTGGATTTGACCGGCGAAGATACGTCCATCTATAACCAGATTAAGCGTGGCGACATTGAGGGTGTGAAGATTGGTGCCGGAACACATCAGCGTCTTGCAAATGTTCCGTTTCGGATCACGAGCAAGACTACCGGCGAGAGTCATATCATTGTGACGGACGCAAACGGTCAGTTTTCCACTTCTTCTGCATGGGTATCCCACAAGCAGAACACAAACGAGGGCAAGAACAGCGAGGACGGTATCTGGTTCGGCACATCAGAGCCGGACGACTCCAAAGGTGCGCTCCTGTATGACACCTACGAGATTGAGGAACTCCGCTGCGACAGCAACAAAGGCTTTCAACTTATTCCTGCCTTTGAAATCGTGGTATCCAAAGATAAGATAGTCATTGACTTAGGAACACTGACGGACGAATACGAGAAAGAGCTTACTATCCATACCACAGCCACAGGTGCGGACGGTGAGAAGTCCATCATTGCCGGTAAAGAGGTGACTATCGTGGATACCGTCGCTTTAGATGGTCTGGAAGTCGGTACAAAGTACCAGCTCAAAGGCTGGCAGATGGTAAAAGATGAAAACGCCGAGCTGCTCATTGACGGCGAGCCGGTGCAGAGTGATTACACCTTTACCGCAAATAAAGAGCAGGTGGAGGTTGAGGTATCCTTTACCTTTAATGCTTCTGCCCTTGCCGGGAAAAATCTGGTGACTTTTGAGGAACTCTACGACGTGACGAACCCGGACGAGCCGGTAAAGGTAGCGGAACATAAGGACATTGACGACGAGGGGCAGACCGTACTTATTACCGAGCGGATAATTGAAATCCACACAACGGCGACAGGTTCGGACGGTGAAAAGGAAATCACTGCCGGTAAAGAGGTGACTATCGTGGATACCGTCACTCTTAGCGGTCTGGAAGTTGGTACAGCTTATCAGCTCAAAGGCTGGCAGATGGTAAAAGACGAAAATGCGGAGCTGCTCATTGACGGTAAACGTGTGGAGAATGATTATACCTTTACGGCTGACAGTGAGAATATGGAGGTTGAAATTGTCTTTACCTTTGACGCTTCCTCTCTTGCCGGAAAGCAGCTTGTCACATTCGAGGAGCTTTACGACGTGACAAACCCGGACGAGCCGGTAAAAGTCACAGAGCATAAAGACATCACCGACGAGGGGCAGACTGTGACAATCAAGGAAGTGCCGGAAGAACCAGAGCAGCCGGATACACCAGAAACTCCAGAGACACCCGACACGCCGGAGACTCCGACAAAATCAACGGACGCTCCTAAAACGGGCGATACTACGAATATAGCCGCCTTTGCTGTCATGCTCGGACTGTCTGCGGCTGGTATTGCTTTTGCTGCTTACAGGAAATTCCGCTCCTTAAAGCGTAAATAACCGGGTGGCTGCCTATGGAACTACATATCCGTTCACCGCCTCTATCTTTATTCAGTCCTTGCGGCTGACACGTTACCTAAATTCTGCTTGTTTGTCCTAAATCTTTCTGCATGGGGATTGTCAAGGGTGCGAAGCACAACGCCTGCCCTTGATTATCCACAAGCAGACAGATATTCTCTGCAAGGCAGAATGAAACTATCATATTCAAAACTATAGAAAGAAACGAGGTAAAGAAATTTATGGAATTAAAACACGTTATCCCTAATATGGAAAAAACATTCGGAAATCTGGAATATGCCGGTGAGGGCAAGGTCGATCAGCGACGGATCAACGGACGTATGACAGTCGTTTCCCGGAGCTACAACCTGTACTCTGACGTGCAGCGTGCAGATGATATTGTGGTATTTCTCCCGGCTTCCGCTGGTGAGAAGAACTTTGAAATTGAGGAAAAGGTGAAGCTCATTAACCCTAAAATCACCGCTACCGGCTACAAAATCGGCAGCCGTGGATTTACCAATTACATTTTATCCGCTGATGATATGGTGAAAGCATAAGGAGGTACAGAACAGATGAGATTAGCAAACGGGATTATCATTGACAAAGAGAAAACTTTCGGGATTTTGAAATTTTCAGCTTTACGCCGTGAGGTACACGTCCAGAATGAGGACGGTACGGTGTCCGAGGAAATCAAGGAGCGTACCTACGATTTGAAGTCCAGAGGACAGGGGCGCATGATACAGGTATCCATTCCGGCGAGCGTGCCTTTAAAAGAATTTGACTATAACGCCGAGGTGGAGCTTATCAACCCGGTAGCCGACACTGTGGCGACAGCTACGTTTCAAGGGGCAGATGTGGACTGGTATATCAAGGCAGACGATATTGTGTTAAGAAATAAACCGGCTGCCGGTAATCAGAACCAGACACAGAAGAAATAGGTGATACCCTATGAGACATTTTCAGAGAAAGGGCAACCGTATCCGGGCAAGTGACAGGACGCTTGTATTCCGCACGGCAACCGGCTTTCTGCTTCTGGTGTTCCTTGTGGTGGTGCTGCTCTTAAATATCGGCACGCTGTTTCATACGGACTGGAAATCAGCTTCTCTGCTCCATGAGGGCAGCCTCCATCTGACCGTCACGCCATACATGATAGGTTCTGTCATGGTAGCCGGTGCGGTGAGTGTGGCGGCTGCCTTTTTGTATCGGTATTTCCTGCCGGATAAAGTAAAACAGCTTTCCCACCGGCAAAAGCTGGCACGCATGATATTAGAGAATGGGTGGTATGAGTCTGAAAAGACACAGGATGGCGGTTTTTTCAAAGACCTGCCGGACAGCCGTTCCAGAGAGAAAATCACCCACTTTCCCAAAGTGTACTATCGGCTGGAGCATGGACTTATCCATATACAGGCAGAGATCACACTGGGAAAGTATCAAGAGCAGCTCTTACATTTGGAGAAGAAGCTGGAAACCGGCTTATATTGCGAACTGGTATCCAAAGAGCTGAAAGACAGCTTTGTGGAGTATGTGCTGCTCTATGACACCATTGCGAACCGTATCACTATTGACGAAGTACAGGCGGCGCACGGCAGCCTAAAGCTCATGGCTAACGTATCATGGGAATATGACAAGCTCCCTCATATGCTCATAGCCGGTGGCACAGGTGGAGGAAAAACCTATTTTATCCTTACCATCATTGAAGCTCTGCTGCGTACCAACGCACAGATGTATGTACTTGACCCTAAGAACGCTGACCTTGCCGATTTATCCGCTGTCATGCCGGAGGTCTATTACCGCAAGGAGGATATTACCGCCTGTATCGAGCGTTTCTACGACGGTATGATGGAGCGGAGTGAAGCTATGAAGCTAATGGACGGCTACAAGACCGGGGAAAACTACGCCTATCTTAACTTGCCGCCCCACTTCCTTATTTTTGACGAGTATGTGGCATTTATGGAAATGCTGACGACAAAGGAAAACGCTGCGGTCTTGAACAAGCTGAAACAGATTGTCATGCTTGGTCGGCAAGCCGGATACTTCCTTATCCTTGCCTGTCAGCGTCCAGACGCAAAGTATCTCGGTGACGGTATCCGTGACCAGTTTAATTTCCGTGTGGCATTAGGGCGCATGAGCGAGCTGGGATACTCTATGATGTTCGGGGAAGTAGACAAGGACTTTTTTCTGAAGCAGATCAAAGGGCGTGGCTACGTTGACGTGGGAACAAATGTCATATCGGAGTTTTACACTCCCTTAGTACCAAAAGGGCATGATTTTCTAAAAGAAATCGGGAGACTCATGCAGCAAAGGCAGGACGGACAGGCGGCGTGCGAAGCGAAAGCCGCTGGCACGGACTAGCCGTGTTGGTGTGGCGCAAGCCACGCCAACTATTCGCCCCCGGTATCTAACAGGGGGGCACAATTACAACAGGAAACAGTCTCAAAAGTATGGAAAGTCCTTGTGTTTTAAGGACTTTTCGTGCTGATGGGCGTGTCAACTGGAATAGCTTTTAGTTGACACTGGCAGATAGGAGGAATTTGACTGAATGATACAGACTGGATAACCAGCTTCAAGGAAAAGCGGCTCTCTTACGGCGTTTCACAGAATAAAATCGCTGTGGCAGCCGGTATCACCCGGCAATATCTGAACAAGATTGAGTCCGGCGGTGCTGCTCCCAGCGAGGACGTGAAAGAACATCTACTGCAAGCTCTGGAACGTTATAACCCGGAGTCACCGCTTACCATGCTATTTGACTATGTAAGGATACGCTTCCCGACTACGGACGTACAGTTTGTTGTGAGCAAAATCCTTAGATTGAAGCTGGACTTTATGATACATGAGGATTACGGATTTTATAACTATCCAGAGCATTACTACATGGGAGATATTTTCGTTCTGGTATCCCCCGACGTGGAAAAAGGCGTGCTGCTGGAACTGAAAGGAAAAGGCTGCCGACAGTTTGAAAATTTCCTGCTGGCACAGCATAGGAGCTGGTATGACTTTCTCATGGACGCATTGGTGGCGGGCGGCGTGATAAAACGCCTTGACCTTGCTATCAACGATATGGTGGGGATACTGGATATTCCAGAACTGACAAAAAAGTGCCGGAATGAGGAATGTATCTCTGTCTTTCGGAGTTTTAAATCTTACCGTTCCGGCGAGCTGGTACAGAGCCGTGAAGAAAATAAATCCAGCATGGGAAACACGCTGTATATCGGCTCTCTGAAATCAGAGGTTTACTTCTGTATCTACGAGAAAGATTATGAGCAGCTTGTAAAATATGACATTCCCTTAGAGGAAACGCCCATCAAAAACCGCTTTGAAATCCGCTTAAAAAATGAGCGTGCCTATTATGCGGTGCGTGATTTGCTGACATACTATGACGCTGAACGTACCGCTTTTTCTATCATTAACCGCTATGTGCGCTTTGTCGATAAAGACGACACGAAACGCCGGAGCGAGTGGCAGACCAATGAGCGGTGGGCATGGTTTCTCGGAAAAGACCGGGGGCGTTTGAAGCTGACGACACAGCCAGAACCCTATGACTTTAACCGCACGCTGAACTGGCTGGCACGACAGGTCGCCCCTACTTTACAGGTAGCGGAAACACTGGATAAGCAGAACGATACCACCATTATCCGGGATATGGTGAAAAACGCAAAGCTCACTGACCGGCTGAAAAAGGTCTTGCAGCAGCTTTCGGTGAGTACGGAAGAAATGATTATGGAGGAATAGATATGTGGCATTTATTTTGTGACCTGCTGCTGGTGTCGGCAGGTATGGGTATCGGCGTGGTGCTGATGTGTATTTTACAGGTAGGCAAAGCAGCCGACGAAGAAATGAAAAATATTAAAGCAGAAAGGAATGAGGATAAATGAATTTCGGTCAGAACTTATACAACTGGTTTTTAAGCAATGCACAGAGCTTAGTGCTGATGGCGATTGTTGTAATCGGTATCTACTTAGGCTTTAAGCGTGAATTTTCCAAACTTATCGGCTTTCTGGTAATTGCGCTCATTGCGGTAGGTCTGGTATTCAATGCCGGTGGCGTAAAAGATGTGCTGCTGGAGTTGTTCAACCGTATTATCGGGGCATAATATATGCGTGATATTTTTACCGACATACAGGCAAGGATCGGCTGCTCTTACATCTCGGACTTGCCCTACTACAAACGGGCGGTCTGGTTCGAGATGAAGCGGCTTCCCCTTGCCGAGTATCCAAAACAGCAGCTAGAGGACTTTTCACGTTATGTATTCGGCGTGAAGTATGCTATCTTAACAGAAGTGATGGCACGTTTAGAAAGGACGTGATGAAAAAGCAATGTATGAAATGAGACTTTATATCCTTAACATCACAAAACCCTACTCGGAGGACGAGGACGGGTACACCGGGGAATGGTTTGACTGCCCGGTAGATTTTGAGGAAGTAAAAGAAAAGCTTGGTGTCAAAGAAGTGGAGGAAATCGAGATTGCCGACTATGAGCTTCCCTTTTCCCTTACGCCCAGCATGAGCCTGTGGGAAATCAATGGTATCTGCCGCCAGATACAGGAAATCGAGGGTACACCTGTGGGAAAGGAATTACAGGCGATTGTCTATAAATGGTTTCAGAATATCGAAGATTTTCTCAACCACAAGGACGAGATACTCCACTATGACGTGGCAGACCCTACCGCTTTAGCGAAGTATCGCATTTTGGAGGAACACTGTTTCGGGGAGCTGCCGCCGGAGCTTACGGCACATATCGACTATGCTTCCTATGGGCGTGAGCTGGAACAAAGCGACAGATACCTGTTCACTTCCAGCGGTGTGTTCCGCTATCAATAAGGCGGTGCGCCTATGGAGGAAATGCGTGTCTATATCGCCAACTTAGGCAAATACAATGAGGGCGAGCTGGTAGGCGCATGGTTTACGCCGCCGGTGGACTACGACGAGATGGCAGAGCGTATCGGCTTGAATGGCAATTATGAAGAATATGCTATCCATGATTATGAGCTGCCGTTCCCTGTGGACGAATATACGCCGATTGAAGAAGTCAACCGGCTGTGCGCTATGATTGAGGAACTGGATTATCCTATCAGTGAAGTGGTGGACGATTTGCTCACCCATTTTGCGAGTGTGGAGGAACTCTATGGTCCTATGTCAAGATTTAGCGCAAGTTAAAATGAGAAATTTATCCTCATCTTAACTTACTAAGAGCTGTCCGTTT
>NZ_SPGT01000041.1:0-13864 GCF_005845155.1 Clostridium sp. BSD2780061688st1 H5
GTGATACTCTTTTTTCAACCTGTATAAAATTTTCAAAGTTCATTAATTTCTGCTTGACTTTTTATTTGCAGACTTTTTCTTCCGCCGCGGCGCGCCGCCCCGGCTCTATCCCTCAACGATCAGCGTACAGTTGACCTCCGCCCCGTTTCTCGGGGCCATCTCCTCATCCGCGCTGAAGGTCTCATATCTGACGGTCAGCGGATACTCGCCTGCCTCCATCGCTTTATCCAGCGTGATCTCATAGAGATGCTGGCCGGGCTGGATCAGCTTCGACGTGTAGATCGTCTCGTCTGTCTCCGGCAGATAGAAGGAAATCTGGAAATACACGGTATTTTCCTCCGGATTGACCAGCTCCACCGACACATCCTTTGTACCCGCCGGGATGGTGACAGATTTGTAGCCCGGGATCTCGATCCCGTCTGTCACACCGCTCTGAGCCTGCTGGCTGTCCGGCTTCTCCTGGTCCTCCTCAAACTCCGCGTAGTTCGTCACTTCCCTGGGTCTCGTGTAAAAGTAAATTCCCACAGCTCCCGCCAGGATAAGGACGAGAGCGGCAATGACTATCTTCTTTTTTCTGCCTGCGATTTTCATATCCACTTATCTCCGTCATTTCTAATTTTTATTAGTCCGAACTAACTGTTAGTCAAAAAAGCAACTCACCAGACAGCCGCTATACTGTCCAGTGAGTTAGCTTATCCTAACTGCTATGATACTACCATGCGTTACCTTTTTCTGTCAATATTTTACATTGAAAATAATTCTCATTTTCATTCTATGCCTGTCTCTGCCGGAACTCCTCCAGAAATTTCCCCGCCGCCCCGCTTAAGGGCTGGGACCGCTTCCAGGCGAGGACAGAGGCTGTGGCCAGCTCCGGGCAGAGGGGACGGAAGACCTGGCCTCTCCCCACATAGGACTCCATGGCCCCCTCTATGGCCAGAAAGCAGGCCTCCCCCGTGTTCATCATGACTGTCATATCGGTGATCAGATTAAAGGAGGCCAGGATATCCAGGTTCTGGAAATCCTCTCCCAGCCAGTTGGAAATCTCGCTCTGTACAGACTGGCGGCTGGGGGTGATAAGAAGAGTCCGCTTCAAATCCTCCCTGGTGATCTGTTCCTTTTGCGCCAAAGGATGCCCCTCCGGTATGAACAGCCCCCACCGCTCCTTCTCCCGCAGCCTGATATAGTCGTATCTGCTGATGTCCACCGGTTCCAGGAGCAGGCCGAAATCCAGAAGTCCCCTGTCCAGCTTCTCCTTTATGTAGTCAGATGTGTTTGTGTAGATCTCGTACTGCACCCGGGGATATTTTTCCCGAAAGGCAAGGAGCTCCCGGGTCAGGACATGGGAGCTTCTCAGCACGCCGCTCCCGATGGAGATGATGCCCCCCACTTCCTCCCTGGAAGCAAACTCATCCTCAATCTTGTCCATCAGCTCCGCCACTTCCTCAGCCCTTCTTCTCAGCATCACCCCCGCGTCCGTCAGTGTGAGGTGCTTTCCCCTCACAAAGAGCGGGGTGCCCAGCTCCTCCTCCAGCTGGGCCATCTGGCGGCTCAGCGTAGGCTGCGTGACGTGGAGGGCCTGCGCTGCCTTTGATATATTCTCCTCTCGCACCACTGTCAGAAAATATCTGAGTACCCGTATATCCATCTGCCTTCTCCTTCTCTCACTTGTCTCCACTGTCTCTTTCGCTCTGTCACAGCTCCAGCCCCAGGTCTGCCAGAGTGGTCTGCTGATACTCCCGGAATACTTTCAGCTCCCCGGGCGTCCTCCCCAGAACAAAGGGCACAAACTCATCCTCAAAGACCCAGCTCTCGATCTCCTCTTTTTCCAGAAGGACAGGCATCCTGTCATGCACCCTCTCCACCGAGGCATTGGCCTTTGTGGTCAGGATGATAAACCTCTTCTCCTCCTGAAAATACCGGTAAAATCCCGCCATGTAGAGAAGCGGCGACTCACGGTCTGAAAACTCTGCCCTGTTCCTGTCCTCATCCCACTCGTAGAAGTGTCCCGCGGGAATCACGCACCGTCTGCTCCTTATGCTGTCCCGAAACATCCGCTTCTCCAGCGCCGTCTCCGCCCTGGCATTGATGAGAAGGCCTCCGGGGCGCACCTTTCCATCCCTCTTCTGCTCTCCTGAAGGGGGCAGGAAGCCCCAGGTCATGAGCTCCAGGTGCAGCTCTCCTCCTTCTCCTGTCAGGACAGGCACCTGCTGCGAAGGACACACATCCCCCGCACTCTTTTTCAAAAACTCCCGCCACCCAAGGGTGTCCGCTGGCCCCAGGCCCGCATCTACCGGCAGCGCGCTCTCTACCCTTTTATCTATGTAATATCTCCCGCACATGGCCTTCCTCCTCCCCTGCACAGCATTTTTGATTTTTCAAATTAACTGACATTTTAATCGGTCTTCTGGCAAATGTCAACCGCCCGGCAGTTTGTCAGCCGACAGTTTCGCAGCCGGCAGTTTGGTGTCCGGCAGCTTGCGCCCGGCAGTTTCTCAAAAGGGCGGGACACCTCTCCCTTCTCTGTGATATAATGGGCACATATATAAACAGAAGGCACGACTGAAAGGAACTGTTCATATGAAAAAGGGGAAACACATCCGAAAATACATCCTGCCCTGCACACTCCTGTCCGCTTCCCTCTGCCTGAGCGGCTGTCAGGCGGTCGGCACAGCCGCAGACATGGTCCGCTCTGTTGTAGAGATTGCCACCGGCGCCAATCCCCGCGCCCACATGACCGGGACGGTCTTTGAAGACCAGATCCTGCCGGCTCTGGACGCAGGCGACAGAGAAGCATTTAAATCCATGTTCTGCGATGACACGGCCGCACTGCCTGATTTCGACGAAAAGGCAGACGAGTTCTTTACTTTCTATCAGGGCACATCCACAAGCGTGCAGTGCACGGCAGCATACGAAAGCGGCATGCTCTCGGAATATATGGAAAAAAATTACAACGTGCTCACGGATAAGGGGAGCTATTCTGTCAGTCTCTGCTTCACCCTGCTGGAAAATGAGGAAAAGGGTCTTGATGAGGGCCGTATCGGCCTGAACTCCATCCTAATCCTGACCAGCGACCTGGCCGATGAGGCGCAGTACACCCAGTGGCCCCCGGAGGATGGAATTTTTATCCTCTATGACATCGGGGACTGCCGGACGTAGGAAAAAGCTCTATAAGAAAACCACCGGCCGCTGCTTGGCTGATGGTATCCATAAATTCCAATATTTGCAAAAAATGAGAAGTTATTCGGCAGGCATCGCCTCTCCTGCATCTCTTTTGACCCAAAGGGTGCGTGGTTGCAACGAAATTTACCACCTCGAATAACTCCTCATTCATTGTATCTAAATTATACAGCAATTTGACAACGTACTGAAAGCAGTATATAGACAAGCATCGGAAGAAAAATAAAACCCTTGAAAAATCAAGGGTTTTTAAATGCCGCAGACCGGAATCGAACCGGTACGGGAGGTTAGTCCCGCAGGATTTTAAGTCCTGTGCGTCTGCCAGTTCCGCCACTGCGGCATATCTCATATGTATGAGATAAGTGGGACCTATAGGGCTCGAACCTATGACCCTCTGCTTGTAAGGCAGATGCTCTCCCAGCTGAGCTAAGATCCCAGATGAAACAACCGCGCTGCTAAGTTCGTGAAAAACCTCGCTAAGCCAGCAGGTTGCAGCTTAACACCAGCCTCGAAAAGACCTCGGCAAGTGCCTAAGCTAACGACCCAGAAGAGACTCGAACTCTCGACCTCCGCCGTGACAGGGCGGCGCTCTAACCAACTGAGCCACTGGGCCAAATTCTATTGTAATATATTCTGAGCACTCAGTGCCCTTATCCCAGGCACTTCTGTACTCGATGGACCTTCGGGGACTCGAACCCAGGACCGACCGGTTATGAGCCGGTTGCTCTAACCAACTGAGCTAAAGGTCCAAAATTATCAGTCCCTTAAAGGACTAAAGCCGATGATCGGACTCGAACCGATAACCTGCTGATTACAAATCAGCTGCTCTGCCAATTGAGCCACATCGGCGCACTTAACGCAAACCTTACCGTTGACGCGCTAATGACTCCGACGGGAATCGAACCCGTGTTACCGCCGTGAAAGGGCGATGTCTTAACCTCTTGACCACGGAGCCGTAAACAGTCACTTGTCAAAAATGCGCACAGCAATTCCTCAAGTGACCGTTTTATATGATAGCATACCATCCTGCTATTTGCAAGATTTTTTTTAATTTTTCGTCTCTTTTTTCATCTAGCCATTTACCACATTCTGAGGCTGTCCCTCCAGAAATGCTTTCAGGTTGGAGACTGCTATATCCATCAGACGCTGGCGGCTCTCCTTCGCTCCCCAGGACATATGGGGCGTTATGATACAGTTCTTTGCCTGAAGAAGCGGATTATCTCCCCGGATGGGCTCTGTGGAAACCACGTCCAGCCCGGCCGCATAGACCTTCCCGCTGTTCAGCGCGTCCGCCAGATCCTGCTCCTTCACAAGGGGCCCTCTGGAGTTGTTCAGAATGATGACGCCGTCCTTCATCTTCTCAATATTTTCTTTGCAGACGATTCCCTCCGTCCCAGGGAAGAGAGGACAGTGGAGCGCGATCACATCCGACCTGGCAAAGAGTTCCTCCTTGTCCACGTACTCTGCGATCTGCCTTCCGGCCTCATTGGGATATGCGTCGTTGGCCAGAACCCCCACAAATCCCGCGTTGACATTCCCCTGTATTGCGGTTATAACTAATTTAGATTAAAAAATATAAATTTTTCAATTCCAAAGGAGAGATGACCATGGATTATGAGAGACTCAGAGAGCTGCGGAACAGCACCAACCCCTTTGCCCGCCACTTGGGGCTGACCATCACAGCCATACGGGACGGTGAGGCGGAGGCAGAGCTTCCTGTCACATCCGACTACCTGAACCCGGGCGGCTCGGTTCACGGCGGATGCCTCTATACTCTGGCTGATGCCGTGGGCGGCGCCGCGGCCAGCTCCTGCGGCATGCATATCGCCACGGTGGACAGCAGCTTTCACTTTCTGCGGGCCGGTCTTCAGACCTCACGTCTAACCGGAAGGGCCCGGGCCATCAAGAGAGGAAAGCGTCTCCTCGTCTACGAGGTCACCGTATATGATGACCAGGACAGCCTGCTGGCCCAGGGTATTTTCACCTACATGCCATTAAGCAAACCCCTCTTCCCGGAAAATGCCGGTTAGAGCCTGTGAGCCGGCATTTCATATTTCACGGTAGGATATAGAAGTAAAACGCGGAGCAAAAAAGGAGTACACCATATGATCCACAAGAAGACCGCGCAGCAGATTGCGGACACCGTCAAGGAGGTCTGCGGCTACGACATCAATTTTATCAATGACAGAGGCCTTGTCATCGCCAGCACGGATCCGGCGCGGATCGGCACTGTCCACGAGGGCGGGAGGCAGGTCATCGCCCGTGGAGAGACTCTGGAGGTGGAGCAGGACGATCTCCTTCCCGGCACGAAGAAGGGTGTGAACATTCCCGTCTTTCGAGGCGGTGTTCTGGCCGCGGTCATCGGCATCAGCGGGGATCCGGAGAAGGTACGCGCCTTCGCCCACCTGGCGGAGCGGATCACTCTCCTCATCCTCCGGGAGCAGGAGATCGGCGCCAGAGCCCGCTCCCTGGCCGAGAAGAAAAATTATCTCCTGGACCTTCTTTTGGAGGAGGACAGACAGCGCTTTTCCGATGGCCTTCCCGAGCTTCTTGAGGAGCTGAAGCAGTTCCATATAGACCCGTCCTCCTCCAAGCGGATGCTGCTGCTCAGGCTGCGGTATCCGGAAAAGGAGAGCCTATCCGGCCTGGAAAGCAATGTAGCCCGGCTGCTGGACGAGATGCCCGGCTGTCTCTATGGCTATCAGTATCCCTCCTTATTCCGGGTCCTTATCAATGACAGGGATCTGGAGCTGTTCCGCGAAAAACTGAAGCAGTTCCACACAGCCCACTCTTCTGCTCTCCTGGCGGGAGCCGGCTCCTCTGTCCCCCTTGAGGATCTGCCCCGCTCCCTGGCCACAGCCCGCATCGCGCTGGAGGCGCTTGGAAGCGGGGAGTCCTTTTCTCTCTTTGATGACCTGACACTGGAAGTCCTGCTGTCCGGTATCAGCCGGGAAAACCTGAAGCTCTTTCTGGAAAAGGTTCTGTCCGCCCTTTCCGGCGACGACCTGCGGCTCCTGGAAACCTATTTTGAGAAGGATCAGTCCCTTGCGGACACCTGCCAGGCTCTCTTTCTCCACAAAAATACGGTCCAATACCGGCTGAACCGAATCCACCGGCTCTGCGGCCTCAATCCCCGCAGGTTCCGGGACGCCGCTGTCCTCTATCTGGCCTTAAAGGCCAAGTATTGTTATATATAACATATTTTTTCTTTTTTTTGTCATAAATTCTATTTCTATAACAAAGGAAAGATGATAGACTAAGAATAACAGATCAGAATAAGGAGGAATTTCTAATGAAAGTTGTTGCTGCAATAGACTCGTTCAAGGGAAGCCTCTCTTCCATGGAGGCCGGGAACGCGGCCAAAGAAGGCATACTCCTGGCAAAGCCGGACGCGCAGATTGCCGTAAAGCCGCTGGCGGACGGAGGTGAAGGAACCACAGACGCCCTCATCGAGGGAATGAACGGAGAAAAGGTGGAAATGACTGCCACCGGTCCCCTTGGCAAGCCTGTGGACTGCTACTACGGCTACCTGCCTGACAGCCAGACCGCCATCATCGAGATGGCAGCCGCGGCCGGCATCACCCTTGTAACCGATGCGGAGAAAGACCCTCTGCGCGCTTCCACCTACGGCGTGGGGGAGATGATCCTGAACGCGGTGGAGAAAGGCTGCCGAAATTTTATCATTGGCATCGGCGGGAGCGCCACCAACGATGGAGGGATCGGCATGCTCAAGGCTCTGGGCTTCTCCTTTGCAGACGCGGACGGCAATGACCCCGGCGAGGGCGGACAGGCCCTGGCAAAGGTAGCCTCAGTCAAAACAGAAGGGCAAAATCCCCTCCTGAAGGAATGTCACTTCCGGATCGCCTGCGATGTGAACAACCCCCTCTGCGGCGAGAACGGCGCCACCTACATCTACGGCCCCCAGAAGGGTGTCACCGATGAGATGAAGGAATCCCTGGATCAGGGTATGGCTCACTATGCAAAGGCAGTCTCCCGGGATCTGGGATGCGACTACGCGGAGTATCCGGGCGCGGGAGCTGCCGGCGGACTCGGCTTTGCTTTCCTCTCCTTCCTGGGCGCGGAGCTCTCGCCGGGCATTGACCTGATCCTGAACGCTGTGGGACTGGAGGACGAGCTGGAGGGCGCGGACGTGGTCATCACCGGAGAGGGCCGTCTGGATCACCAGACAGCCATGGGCAAGGCCCCGGTTGGCGTGGCAAAGCTGGCCCACAAGCACGGCGCAAAGGTGATTGCCATTGCAGGCAGCGTCACAAGAGAGGCCACCGCCTGCAACGACGCCGGCATCGACGCCTTCTTCCCCGTTGTCCGGGGCGTCACCACACTGGAAGAAGCTATGAAACCAGAGAACGCAAAAGAAAATATCAGACAGACAATAAACCAGGTCTTCCGGCTTCTGTAAGCCGGAGGACCTGATCCTCGTTTTATGCTACTGTTCCACGCTTATTTTCAAAATTTTCGTATTCTTTCTTCTCCATGATGTCCACGATAATATCCACCATGTCATAAACCTCTGTGTAGGATATGTAAAGAGGAACCGGTGCAAGTCTGATCACATCCGGGAACCGGAAATCCGGGATCACTCCCCGGGCCTTCATAGCCGCATTAATGCGGATGGCATCCTCATGTACCAGAGCCACATGTCCGGTGCGCCTGTAGTCCTCCCTGTAATTTCCTACAGAAAATCCGTATTTTGCCAGCTTGGTGTCGATCAGATACATCAGATACTCTGTGATGTCGAGGGATTTCTCTCTCAAATTCTGAAGCCCCGCCTCCTGGATCATCTTCAGGCTGCCCTCCAGGGGCGCCATGGACAGAACAGGCTGTGTTCCCGTCTGCCAGCCTCCGGCATACTCCGCATGGTCAAAATACTGCTCCAGATTGAACTGGGTATCCTTTTTGTTGCCGTGCCAGCCCGCAAGTCCCGGCTCCATGCCAAAATGCTTCCTGTTGATATACAGTCCCGCGATCGCTCCCGGCCCGCCATTTAAGTATTTGTAGGTGCACCAGAGCGCAAAGTCCGGCTGGATCTCCTTGAAGTCATGGGGCACAGCTCCTATGGAGTGGCACAGGTCAAATCCTACATAGATCCCTCTCTCGTGAGCCGCATCCGCAATCTTCTTCATATCAATCAGCTGCGCGCTCCTGTAGAGGGCAGAGGGGAGAAGCACAAGACACACATCATCTGTCATGGCCTCGATCACATCGTCCTCATAGATATACTCACCATCGCGGCTCTTGACCACCTTCAGGCACTCCTCAGGGTCATAGCCATGCACCCGTATATTACTGTACACCGCATAGCGGTCTGTAGGAAAGTTCAGATCATCCATGATAATCTTATTTCTCTCCGGTGTGGGATGATAGAAAGTGGCAATGGCCTGATGCACGTTCATTGTTGTGCTCATGCAGATCGTCACCTCGTCCGGATCAGCGTTCACAAGTGGCGCGCACAGCTCTCCCAACTTATCCTGATAGAGAAAATATCCATACTGGCTCCAGATATCGATTCCTGCCTTCTTCCACGCATCCAGCGCCTCCATCAGGCTCGCCTCCGCATCCTTGCTGCAAAGTCCGAGGGAATTGCCGTCCATATAGATAATCCCTTCCTGTTTGTAGAAGCGCTCCTGAAATTTCTTCAATCCGTCCGCCGCATCCTTCTTCTGCGCAAACTCTCTTCCATCTTCATACGTTCTCATACTTATGCCCTCCTTTTTCCTATGACATCATTTTCATCAAAATCTTCATATTTTTTCTTCTTAATATATTTTGTGTAGATCATTCCCGCAAAAATGACAATTCCCGCATACCCGGAAATCGGGTAAATAATTCCGATCATAGTGGAAAACGAAAGCTGTCCGCCAAAGATACTGACAATAGCCGTCACGATCGCCGCCACCCGGTACGGTGTACTCTTTGAATCCGATGAGACCCTGTTACATACAGTATAAAGCATCGGCACTGCAGTTGTGTAAATGGCTCCGATCAGCAGGACAGAAAAGATAGTGCCAAACACCGGATGGATGGATGCCGCCACAAAAAGCGACGGAATCTCCAGATTGTACACATCTGCCAGATTGGCCAGCAGCCCGAAGTTCAGGATCATCACCGCGATCAGAAAAGCGCCGCCCCCGAAAAATCCTCCCAGAAGAGCATTTTTCTTGTTTGTCGCCGTAGACTTTCCTATATCCGCCAGGTACGGCACCACCCCTGTAACCGTGTAAGCCCCGTACATAAAACCGGATACTGCCCAGTTGTTAAATGTGTTTTTGACCTCCACATGCTTCAGAACCTCGTCCGCCTCCGCAATACCTGCCGGGTTGTTGATAATTGAAATCACTCCGATCACCATAGTCACCACAAGAAGCACAGGGGCTATGTATCCGACGATCTTGACGAGCTTGTTCAGCCCCAGAAGCACTGTGGCCAGTGAGGCGATGATCATAAACGCCCTCCCTATATTTCCGTTTACCCCGTAATACTCCTCAAAGGTCGATCCCGCTCCTGATATCATGGTAGAGTACACGAAGAAAAGCATGATGGGCGTAAACCACTCCATGACATAGCCCAGGTATTTTCCGAGATAGAAGTTAAACATCTTTCCGGAATTCTGAAGCTTCAGCTGTCTTCCGTCTTCTACGATCACTGTGACAAACCAGATATACAGGATCATTGCGATGATGCCAACACCAATACTGCCCAGGACCCCGTGGCCCGTGAAATACTGCATACATTCCTGTCCAGACGCAAAGCTGGAGCCGATCACGAATCCCATAAAAGCTCCGCCTATGGCAATAATCTGGGGAATACTGATTTTGTTGCCTTCCATGAGAAACCTCCTTTTTCATTTTATTTCCGTCCTTGTAATTTCACTATACACTTCAGGAAATTATCATTCAATTGAACCTTATTTTCATCATTTACCGTCAAATTTGCGCAAAAAATAAGAGGTTGAATTCAAATGGTTCAACCTCTTTCTCAGCATCCTTTTACAGGTACCTGCGCAGCTCTTCCGCTGTCAGCTCCACACAGTTAGGCTTCTGTTTTATATCGTCAAAATAATTCGCAAACATTTCTATCATCTGCGGATACATAGAGATATGATAGTTCTCATTAGGCTTTCTCTGGGAATTCTCAATCGTGACCGCATTTGTATCAATAAAAATGGAGGGCGGTTTTGGAAAATTCGTCCTCATGTTGGAGGTATCTTTCAAGACAAACAGCCGAAAATTCTCATTTTCCTCCAGACACCTTGCCAGGTAGTTGATATGTGCTTTCACCTGCTCCGGCTCCATCTGATGGGCTACATTGCCAAGGCTCAGTTCACCGGTCATGATATAGTCGCTGATCACGGAAGAGTACAGGATCAGATCCACGTGAGCCTTACAGGTGTATTTTTGAAACACACGCTTTAATTTCCGGAGATATTCCTGATAGCTTCTGTTTTCTGTCCCATGGATCAGCTCATCCATGACAGAGTCCGGCAGAAGCATAGCGGGTGCCTCGTTGAAAAACAGCCTCTGCCTCTCAGAAGAATAGGAATCCAGCTGAATATTTGTCTTTCTCAGATTTTCAGGAGACGCATAGGTCAGAAGCTTATCAGGCCTCTCCAGTATTTCCGCGCATATCTTTGCAAATTTTTCCGTAATCTCCCTGGCCGCGCTGTAGCAGGCAGCAAACTCATCCCCGGACATGTGGAGTATCTGGACATAGAACAGGTCTCCCACCATGAGCATCCTTGGCATGTCCCTCTCGCTCTGTATGATCGTAATCTCGGCCCGTTCAAATCCGGCCACCATGTTCAGTAGAGTCTCGCAGTAAAAGTGATAGTCCCCCACTGCCTCATCCATGTCCATACACATTTGAAGAGAAATGAAATGTATCCCCAGAGATGGGAGCTCGCGGATCAGCTCATAAAATCTATGTCCAAGAAGCTTCAGAACATCAAAGGTCGCACAGATTTCAATAGACTTTTCTCTGACCACGCCTGTCTGCCTGAAAATCTTCCTCATCAGATCAAAAAAAGCTCTTCTGTCGTCTACAAAAGCCAGACTCCCGGATAGTCCTGGCACATTCATATCCTGATAGGCAAGATCCTTCTCCCAGGCTGAGCGCAGACTGTCCGCGACTTCCTCCTCGGACAGATCAGCCCCTTCCCCATCGGCAAAGCATTTAGCCATCTTCCGGATAATGTCTTCGCCGTTTCTGCTGGAAGGCAGCTTCGCCCCATTGATCCATTTACTTATGGATGTAATATCATAGTTAATAAAAGCAGCAAGGTCCTTTTCCTTCAGCCCTGAACGCTTCAGATATTTTTTCAGGCTATCTCCAAAATTCTTTTCCACTCTACCACTCCACTCTTTTGTCCCGCAAGCCACAAATATAACAGTTAGTCTATCATATATTTCATTTTGAAACAAGAACCGCAGTCAGCTGCCTACAGGCGACTCTTGCCCCTTCTGTCATTTACCGCTTGCTCATAGAATTTCTTTTTCTCTATATACATTTTCCTTTCCGCCGTCTTGATCAGGCCGTCTACAGCTCCGTTCTCCTCCCATGCGATTCCCACAGAGATATAGTACCCGTCCTCTTTCAGAAATCCGATGAGCTCTTCAGCGAGCCTGCCGGAGACCTCCTCCGGTTGGTCAGGCACAAATACGACAAACTCATCTCCCCCTATCCTGTAGGCATACTCCTCGCCAAACCTGTCTCTTATTTTCCGGGATACAGTCTTAAGCATCCTGTCGCCAGCCTCATGTCCTTTTGTGTTGTTCAGCTCATGCAGTCCATTGACATCAATATAGACGCATGCCAGAGAATGTTCATAGCACCCCTGTACTTTGGGCAGGTCTTCCTCATATTTGTTCCTGTTGTACAGTCCTGTCAGCGCATCCCTTTCTCCATACTCCCTGACAGCGTTAAGCGTATCCAGATTTTGACAGAACATACTGAAGCTGAATTTTACACTCTCCAGGAACGCGGTATCTGCCTTGTTTCTGTCCATATTACAGCCTATCAGGATACCGCAGATCCGCCCTTCCAGATCCTTCACTGGAACAGCGATGATGTTTTCCATCATACCCTGGCTGTTGCCAGGCAGATTTCTTTCAATCTCCTCCGGGCTGTACGCGGCAAACTCATTGTTTCCCTGTCCAAAATATTCCAGCAGTCTGTAAATTTTTTCCTTTCTGGTACTCAAATCCTGGTCTGCCGCCCCTTCATCTCTTTGCCAGATAAACCGCTTTTCCTCCCGGGATCTTCCAACCATCCAAAAGCATACTCTCTCTGCCGACAGGATATGAGCGATCTTTTCCAGGGCCGTAGCAATATTCTCCTGCTTTTCATAAGCATTAAAAAGCAGGTTTTCTATATCATACATGTAGTTTATCGTATCCAGCTTTCGCTGCTTCTCATCTGTCACACTGCGGAAATACCGGCTGATCCATAGAAAATAGAGGATAAAGCTAATAATTTCAAATATAAAGGCATAATTCATCGCGCCTTTGATCTCGTCCGCATTCTGAAACACAACATCCTCTGGCACGGACAGCGCGATCCGCCACTGATTGATATTCATAGGTTTGTAGCAGAAATACAGATACTCCCCAATAGACGCAGAAACAAAGACCACATACCCGTCTTTTCCATCAATCAGTCCCTGCCTCAGCTGTTTCTGGTCATATCCCGGCGCCATTTTACGCTCGCCCAGAGCCCATATATTTCCCGTCTCGCCGGGATGCCATGTATCGACCAGGAAATCCCCCGTCTCTCCATCAATAACATAAATAGCCGCATCTCCGTCATAAGGCTTGTTCGCAATACTGTCCGGCAGCGTACCCAGCTCTATCACACCATAGAGCATAGCAATCGTTTCATTGTCTTTCTTTACTGGCACATAATGCCTGACAATATACTCCTCGTCTCCAGTCAGATCCGTCTCCCGGTCTGAAATATGCTCTCCAAGGGAAGCCTCCTCTGAAAAGGAAAGCCTTCCCTCCGCGTCTATCCGTTGCCCTCCCTTTGTTATGACCGTGTTGTCCGGAAGCAGCATTTCCACTCTGGACATCATCCCAATTGTTGTATACGAATCCAGAAGGCTCCATAGCTCCTTTGAGCCCAGATCGTTATAGCTGGCTACAACTGCCGCGATCATTTCCAGCTCTTCCCTGTCGTTCTTCATATTGTACTCAATCTCGTCCGCAATACCGCCGGCTTCTTCATAGAGACGTTCAAAGCTCCGCTCCTCCTCCCTGTGATTGATCCAGGCACTTACGCCGCAGGAAACCGATATGATCAAGGCAATCAGTATAGCTGTCACGGTCATAGGTCTTCCCCAGTTTATCTTTTCTCTCACTTTCATCAGTTCACGTCCCTTGCTTCTTTCCTTGCGCCAATAGTAAAAAAGAGTCTCATATCACCTCAGTAATATAAGACTCTGTCAGCTCCCCCTGTTGGACTCGAACCAACGACAACTCGGTTAACAGCCGAGTGCTCTACCGACTGAGCTAAGGAGGAATATTTAATTGAGGTACATGTACCTTCAAAACCACATACAAGAAATCTTCCATCCATTCTCTCTACCCGAACCACTTTGGTTATGCCCTCGACCGATTAGTAACAGTCAGCTCCATGTGTTACCACACTTCCACCTCTGCCCTATCTACCTCGT
>NZ_SPGT01000042.1:0-12746 GCF_005845155.1 Clostridium sp. BSD2780061688st1 H5
TAGAAAGCAGAAAAAGAACTGCGTGAACAGAAAAGATAAATCAAAAAGAAAGTTGCCAACGATTACTTGACAGTAACTTGGTATAGCAGTGCCATAATTAAATTTGACATTCCCCTTATCATTTGTTACTATAAGAATAGAAATCGGCACTACCGATAAGCGGTTAGTCCAAGTTCATATTAGTTACGAAAAGTAACCGTCATCCTTTGGTCACGAGGGGCGGTTACTTTTTCGTATGATTGATATATGCTATTAAAATCGTAACGACAATACCAAGTATTATCAAAACGATGGAGAGCATTTCATAATCTCTCATAAGTTCGCCCTCCTTTCCCAGATTTCCCTTTACAGAGATTTCTATGTAATCAGAGGGTTCAGTCCCTCTGTCGAAGGACTAACCGCCTACCGTTCTCTGGCAGTGCCTATATTTATTTTATCAGAACATATGTTCGATTTCAACCATTATTTTTTTGTTCTTTATCTTCAAGTATATCCCCCATTCGTTCAATTTCCGAAGACAAACAAACCCCCGGAAACGCATTGTTTCCAGGGGTTTGCAATCTCTTCGATATTCTCTTCTGTAACCAGAATTAACGTTTGGGTAACCGAAAATGGCGGAAAATCAAGGGTTTACATGGAAAGTTGTTGCAAATGCGTTACAAACCCATAGCTTTTCACAGCGATTGAGGACACCTCTCTTATACCCGGGTACTGATATGTATCCGGGTAACTTAATCAATCCAATTTAGAGCTCTTCTACTTATTGGATTCCCATCATCGTATTTCTTTATTCTGTCGCTACCAGTATCATCATTTATCTGTGTCTATAACTCCCGCAAAATGATCTCATTTTTGAATCAAATCTATAAAAATAACTTTTCAACAAGTACCTTTGATATGTCGTTACATATAATATTTTTCATTTGTCTGTAATTTTCAAGCTGATTTGATATTTTTAAATACTTATCCAAAAACAAATCGTGAACTATAATTTCTTTTTCTAATTTACTTAATTTTCTATACTCATCTTCAAAAATATTCTTACAAATTTTTTTCTTACTTTCATTACTTAGCTTACCAAATTTAACATAAGCATTTATTCTGAAGAAAAGAGGGTCTCCTATTGCACCTCTAATATTATCTGGACTATGTTCATTTGATGTGCATATAACAATTGTATTACGCAAATCTACCGTATAATTTCTATCTTTATATATTCCCTCATCAAATAATTGATAAAAAGCACTCCAAATTCCAGGATGAGCTTTATCAAATTCGTCGAATAATATTACGTTACTTTCTCGTTCCAATAACTCTTTTGCAAAACTACCTTTATTATGGTCGGATCCGTATAAAAATTCGTAAAATCCATTTGTCTGATACATGGACATCTGAAATCTACATAATTCTCCGCCTAATAATTTACCAAGATATTTAGCTGTTTCGGTTTTTCCGACCCCAGAAGGGCCATAAAACATAAATACTATTGGCTTATTTTTGTTTCTTTTTTTATAAAGTTCATACAATATAGAAGCTACTTGAATCTTTACGTTTTGCTGTCCAATAATCAATTTGTCAAAATTTTTTATGAACTCACTGATTTTATTTTTATTAATTTTCTGATACTTATGATATTTTATCTGTATTATATCATTCGGATATTGACGCAGTATTTCCTCCACAATACAATCTGGTGGATTTTGTAAATACACTGCTTTCAAAGAATCCCTTTGCGAATCTAATATAGAAACAAAATTTTGAATTCCGCCTTCAGTAATACCAGAATAAGACATCGTAAATCCTACAACATAATCCAACTTAGATCCAACAGGAATAACCGTTTTTTTTTGGATATCACTTATCTCAACCAATGTATCTAATGGATAATATGTATCTGGAATATATTTGCTAAATTCCTTATTATAACCGTAAAAAATAAAAATCTTTTCCATTATTACTCCACACCAGCTAATATTATATCATAAATAGGCAATTTTAGTTCATCTCGTTGGCTATCGTTTTCTGAGAGTTCTATAATAGTTTTTGAAGTAGAATTGCCAAACATTTTTGTGAAATCTAATTGTTCTTTTTCTTCTTTCCCTACTTGGATTCCATAATATTTTAAATCCATTTGTAATAAATCAGTTATCCCATAATTATTTTTAAAAGAACTATTATTAAATCTGAAAATATATTCTTGATCTTCCTTTTTCCCTATTAACTCATAATATCCTTTCCCTAATTTTAGCACCTCATATATTCTATTAATACTGATCGCCAAATTATCATCAATCCTAAAATTCCCTTCAGCCATTCCTAAATAGGGAGTAATTGTTTGAAAATACGCAATAGAATTTTTCATTATTTCTAATTGAAAATTCTCTAAACAACAAATATCCTTTTTATCTTCCATTAAAATATCTAAAAAATCTGACAATGTTGTATTAGTTATAGTAGTTTTAATCAGATTTTCACCTGAAGTGTATACACCTATATTGGAATCTATTGACGCATCACCTTTGATAAATAACGAATTAAATAGAGCCTTCAATTTTGCTCCTACTTTCACTTCCCCATTTCCACCTATTTTATTCTCATTCAAATCTTCCATCAAAAATGATCCACCATTTTGTATTACCAAATAATCCGTGGCTGAATCTTCATCAAAATAAACAATTTTTCTCATTCCACTTCTGCCTCTCTATATTTCAGCTATAAACTAAATTTTTCAAAATATAAATCTATCGCATCATATGAATACATTCTACAGTAAATATACCTTTTTCACACCCATCTGTATCAACATAATTACAATGTAATTGAACATTTGAAATATCAGCAATTTTCTTCGCTAACGCCAATCCCAATCCATGTCCTTCCGAATTGTTTGCAACTTTTATTCCTCTGTATCCAGAAATAAATAGCTTGTCCATTTCATCGGGATCCAAATGGTAACAGCAATTTGCAATGGTTATCCTTAAGACATCATCGTCTATACCAAAAGAAATATCCACCGCAGTATTCTCAAGCGCAAATTTTAAAGCATTTTCAATCAAAATGTAATACATTAAATACAAATCTTTATTTGCATGAAAAGAACGTTTCAAATATCCATTAAAATGGATTTTTACTCCTTTTTTTATTCCTCTATACATTAGCAATTTAGATAATTTTGTTATAGCTTGATGAAAATTTATATAACCCTTTTCTACTATTCCATCACCATAATTCAGTAGCTTGTCATGATAAGATAATCGATATTGAATCAAACTGTATCCTTCAACTGATGAGAATAATTTATCATTAGATTGTGCCATCCTAATGACCTCATCATCACTTTTTACTTCTTCTACTAAATCTATAAAATGTTTTATTGCATTCTTTATATCATGAATAGTCAATCTCCGAACTTGATTTTCGTATTTTAATTCCTCGTACTCACTAATTATTTTCACAATCTGACTTAAAGAGTATTGTGTGAATTGCTTGACATCCTGATTAAATCTTTTCAAATTTGGAATAATTTTCGAAAAATTGCTCTTATTGAGAATTATTAAACTTGTATAAATGAAATTTTCCGTTTTATAGGCGCAAAATCCATATGGACATAAATATATCTTTTGATTGATATCCTCATCAATTACTTTTTGATAAAAATTAATACATTTTTTATTGCCTTCATCAATATATTTTTGACACAAATACGGAATCTCTGCATTAATTTCTATGTTTCGCTTAACAGGATTATAAATATTAAACACTACCGGCCACCTCAAAAAAAACTTTGATTGTATTAGCTAATTTTATTATATACTTCTCTATAATTTCTTCATTCTCGCATAAATCAAATTTTTCAATTTGAAGAAATTCTTTTTTTTGAAGTATCGAACTACAATATTGATCTTCTATTACTGCAATAGTTTTTGTTGCAATTCCGGCTTGTAGCATTTGCAATCTTGTCCTTTCCCAAACACTAATGGGATCTATTGCTTTTTTATAAAATTCATCTATTTTTTTGACCAGTTCTGTTGTTGACTCAACTTTATTTAAAACCCCATCAATATTTGATGGCACATTCCCATAAGCTTCAATATTCTTTCCCGAGTATATTAATACGATTTTATCTGGATAAACTTCTTTTATTTGTTCTGCCACCGCTAGACCTTGTCGAGTATAATCGAATTCATTTCCAACACCTTCAATATCACAGAGAATAACATCATATTTTTCATAATCGCCAATATTTTCGAACTTTAGTTTACGTTCTACGCGAATATATCCTAGCGCATAAATCTTATCAATATCAAACCCTTCATCATCAAGAACGCAAATCTTAACATTACTTCTATCAAAATGCAAATTAGCATCTATTTTTTGCTCTTTTAAATCTCCAATAGAATGCAAATTACCATAAACATAGTTCCTTGCATTCTTCTCCAGTATTATTCCAAACATATATTTCTCCTTATCACAGTAAAAAATCAATCTCCTGAATTAAATTCTACCAGCTTTTCCCAATCAATACTTCCGTCTTCTTTACAAAAACTGTTAGAAAATTCTCTCACAAGCCTATTTGCCGCCTTATTATAGCTTTCTTTATAATCGGCCACATATTTTTCCGGCATAGTTCCCATATATCCGATAATCTTAATATAGAAATCCTCATCGCCGGTCAGTTCTGCCCAAAACCGCTTTCCTGCCAATTCCTGATACATTTTCGGCTTTCCTCTGCCGGAGTCTTTCTTTTTCCCATAACAGTATCCGATATACGCTTCATAACGCGCTTTCGCCTGTTGTGCCAGTTTTGATGCCGCCATAAAGTTCTGTTCCTGCCGCTTCTTACTGTCAGCATTGAACACAGACGGGCCGCTCTTTACTGCAATAGCAGAGATTGTATTTGTCGCATTGTCCTGAATCATAATATCAATTCCCTCTGCTAGTGCTTTATTACCACCACTGGCAGCTATTGCTATCGGCTCAAAAAAACAATTTCCGAAAATCGTCTCTTCGCTTGAACTCACAAACGCATTCAATACAGACTCCACAATCTCCGTAGCACTCTGCATAGCTTTTGCGCGGTACAGGTATGGGTTTTTCCGCTTCATTACTTTTTTGATATTCAGCCCATCAATTTTTTCAATCAAATTAGCATAAAAAGTCTCAAGAGCTGTCGCTATCGCTTTTATTACTTCTTGTTCATCATATGAATTATTTAACGGCATATAGATTTCCTCCCAATTCTATTGCACTTCTAATCTTATTATGTACATTAGTTCCCCTGAAGCGTTTTGTCTCTACAACGGCATTTCCATCTGCCACTGCACAAACTGCTTTTCCGATAGCTTCTGCAAGCCCCACTGGCACTGCATTTCCAATCTGACGGTATTTAGCAGCCGTAGTACCGGTAAAAATCCAATCGTCCGGGAACTGCTGTATCCGAGCATACTCCTTAATACTTAATGGACGATCTTGTGTAGGATGACACATCATTGTAGCTTTCTGTACCGGGGAAGTTACTACTGTGGGCGATGGCTGATCATATGAAAGTCTTCTATAAAATCCGACTTTTCCTCCACCAGATTTATATGCCCCACCCATAGCAATCGGTATAATATCCTTTGGTAGATCACGCCAGTTTCCTCCCTCTGGAACCATTTTAAGAAATTTCAGGCGTTCTTCACTTAACGTAGCACACTCACCTTTATCAAACTCCAAATCTGCAATAGCATCTCTTACTGTTTTCCACTGATACGCTTTATCCTGATGCATTTGAAAATGTGTCGGAATTGGAAGAAATATGCTTTCATTATCCCGGCTGCCAATTAGCACGAATCTTTCACGGAACTGCGGAACCCCATAGTTTACTGCATCCAGAACACCATATACTGTTTTATAACCTAATTTATCAAATTCTGATAAAATCACATCTAGAACAGTTCCCAATCTCTGATCCGGATCATTCTCATCTCTTTCTGCCAAGGGAACATGTTTTAGCGGTGCCGACATAATTCCTTTTACATTTTCCATAGCAAAAAATCGTGGACGTATATAATCAATCATCCGAATAAAGTCCATAAACAAGCTTCCTCTGGGATCATTAATCCCCAAGCGCTTTCCCGCAGTTGAGAACGGCTGACACGGAGGTCCTCCACAAATCAGGAAAGGCTCTCCAACGGAAAGGCCTGTCAATTCCAAAAGTTTACGTGGATCTATTTCACGAATATCTCCGCCCAGAACATTATGCCCATTAGCTTGCATTGTTTTCACACACGATTCATCAAAATCCTGCCCAATCACAACATTAAGCCCAGCCTTTTCCAGACCAATATCCAACCCCATGGCCCCAGAAAACAAAGAAATAACATCCCGATTATCGGCATATTCATTTAGCGCAGTATATCCTATTAAATTTCCCATTAAATCTTCTCTCCGCTTTCTAATACAAAATTTCTTTCAAAAGAACTGTTCACAGCCTGTGCAATATCTTCCAGCTCAGCTATAGTAAAACTCTCTCTTTTCATTTTTCCACTTAAATTTTGCGGTGATGTGCCTATTCGGCGTGCCAGTTCCGCCACACTAATATCTGACCGTACACACAACACCTTAATTTGCTCAGAAATAGTCATTTCGGGTACCTCTTTTACACATCAACTCTTATCTTACCAGTATAAATCATCCCGTTTATACCGTCAACGAAATAATTCACCATTTACATCGCAGGGTACTTGTCGAAAAATTTCAAGACTGATAAAATAAAATCAGTAAAATTTCTGACAGGAGGACGGTGATATTCATATGCCACGAGATGCTGCCACTGTGTCAAAAAACATGAGTAAAATCCACAGTAAAGATACTTCTATTGAGCTTCGTCTCCGTAAAGCATTATGGCACAAAGGTTACAGATACCGAAAAAATTACAAAGCGCTTCCCGGATCTCCAGATATTGTACTTACTAAATACAAAATCGCTATTTTTTGTGACAGTGAATTTTTCCATGGTAAAGACTGGGAATACCTGAAACTGCGTCTTGAAAAAGGGAAAAATCCTGATTACTGGATTAAAAAAATCGAACGGAACCGTGCGCGGGATTCCGAAAATGATAAAAAACTTCTTTTTCTTGGATATACTGTCATTCATTTTTGGGGATGCGATATTAAAAAGCACACCAATGAATGCCTTCAGGTTATAGAAGAAACCATTTGGGAGAATACTATGTCAGAAATTTATGATGATAATTCGTATATATGATTCATATATAAAAGGGAGCAGGTACAACCGCCTGTCGTACGCTCCCTCTTTTCATTTAATCTTAATAGACAATATCATTCTACTTTTGTTTTTCTATCTTGGTTCATGTTTCTAATCATATCCGCCATCAGCAATATCCCCGCCTGCAGCCCAATCTCCATATACACACTGGCTGTCTCACTGCTCACCTCATTGCACAGATCCAACAGCTCCGAAGTCTGACTCTTATCATATTTTTCTACAGCCTTCTCAAACCTCAAATATGGCTCGTCCAACCGCTCCTCATAGCTCCTGTCATCCTCATCCGGTCCCAGCCCGAACAAAAGATAATCTGCTATTCCCCGAATTGTAGCTCTTTCAAATATTTTATCAACGTGCATTCTCTGTCCCATCCTTTCCTTATAGCGAAACTTTTCGTTATTACGAAACATTATAATCTGAATACTACATACAATCAAGATATATTTCTTTATTACGAATTTTCGGGAGTAGTTCAGATATGCAGAAGATCAGACCTGACATGGATATCGGTCATAATATCCAACGTCTAAGACGAAATGCAAATATGACACAGGAGCAGGTTGTTGCTCACTTACAGCTTATGGGAATTGAAATCTCCAAAAGCACTTACGCCAAACTGGAAACTAACCGGATGAATATCAAGGTCAGTGAACTTGTAGCACTCAGCAAGATTTTTGATGCTGATATCGCTGAATTCTTTTCCGGATTGCTTTAAATTATTGACGCCAGATCACGCAATTACAGCCAGAACCGTCAATGTCCTTTCCAATATTCTGATCATTGACTGTTCCGGCTGTTTTTCTAAAGGCAATCTCTATTATAACTTCGTTTTCGTTCTTCCCTTTGTTGTTGTGCTGCTTCTCGTTTCTTTTCTTCTAAGCGCTCATGAATACTTCTCTTTTTTGTCTGCTCCGGTCTGTTCGCCCGGATTACCAGATACATTTTCTCCGACGGCTTCATTGCCTGATCCCATGCATTCTGCTGTTTCCGTACCTTGTCCAGTTCTTTCTTCGCAGCCTTATAAGCTTTCTTCACTTCCAGTGCATTTTCATATCCATTCATCCGTGGTATCTGACTTAAGGTATCTTTTGACTTGCTCAGCTCCCGCTGCTTCCCGGCAATTTTCTGCTCCAGCTCCTTCTTTTCCTTTCCATGGAACCACTTCTTCTGTACTGCATTCAGTTCCTTCTCCAGTTTGATCTTTGCCTGTTCAATAGCATAGATTCTCTGCTCCGTTTTCTTCATCTTCCGCAGGATATTATCAAGTTTCATAACTTCCGCTTCCTGTATTTCTGAACTTGGTCTTTCGCCTCCGGACATAGGCGGAAGAGGTTCCGGCGTCACATCAATCCTCAGATCATGACTGAGCAGCGGATTTCCGTTTTCGTCAAATTCCGCATTTCTGGTTTCTTTAATATACTGGATAAAACCTCTCAGTTTCCCGATTGCTGTCTGCAGGATCTTCCTGAACAGATCCGGTTTCCAGCCCTCGCTTCGGATAGATTCGGCAACGGGATCAACTATATCTGTTTTCTTCGTGATACAAAGTTCTTCTTCCGTAATGCCTTCCACCACAGCCCTGTCCACCATGTTATTCCATTCCTGCCGGAGATAATTGTCAATCCGGATTTCTTTTTCTTTTGGATTATTCTTCCCGATCTTTCTGGTTGGAAGATACGGGCTGTTCTTATCAAACACCTTCAGTTTCTCTGCCGGATCCTTTACCAGATCATTGATGATCTCCGTATAAAAATATTTCATGTCCTCTGTGAATTTCTTCGACTTGAACTCAGAGTTCTTCGGCTTGAAATAATGTTTTTCATAGACTTCCCCTTTTTTAATGATCTTACATCCGGAACGGATTTCTCCACTCTCATCCAGTATTTCTTTCTTCGTCCGGACATGTTTCCCATTTTCATCGTAGAACATATTTCTCGAAGCAATCTTCTCTTCAGGCGTTTCAAATGCCTGTCTTTCCGAAAAGATCAGATGGATATGGAGGTTCGTTTTCCTCTTATTGTGATGAAGGGCACTTGCCACTGCCACGTCATATTTTTCCACAAACTTCGCCGAGAAATATTTCAGCAATATATCATGATCGTATCCGATCAGGCTGGGTGGCAGCATGATGATCAGCTCTCTGGCTTCGATACATTTTCCTTTTGTCCCGCTTTTGATAAAATCTTCCTGATTTTCCTGCGACAGACAGCGCCAGAACTTCGGATCCACATTGCTGTAGGCGGCATACAGGTTTTCCTGTCTTTTCGGATCCGAAATATAACGTACCCTGCCCCTGACATGGGGCAGCTTGACTGTCTGGATAAAACAATTCTTTCCATTTGCCATACAGCTCCTTTCCGGCAGTGGTACGTCAGATCAGCCTGTTTGTTACAACGCTGATCAGCCCCGCAGAGCCCCTTCCGGAGGAACCCTTTAGGAAGCGCCAAAGGCAGTTTCCTAAGGGAAAGAGCTTGACGCAGTCACGAAATACACAGAGCATAGACCGTCAGGTCTGTGCGATGGGTGTATTTCGCTCTCAGTCGCCGAGGGCTGAGTTTCCGGCGTACCCGCCTGATATTTTGTGCCCGTATCCGGGCTTTTTCTTCTTCTGAAGATTTTAACTTTCAAAGTTTTTTTCCCTTCTGTTTACGCCTTCCTGTTTACAAATTCCGCTCTCTTTTGTAAACGAACCTTTGTAAACAAAGCACAAAACATTTGAAAAGTTATCTTTTACTCAAAGGGCAGCTTTGCATCTTCATCTACTTTTACAAAACCGTCCCCGTCTTTTTTCGGATGGATCCGCTTCCAGGAGCGCTGGATTCCCAGCCCGCCGGGGAACCGGTGAGTCCCGTGCTTCTCCCAGCCGGTAATCTCATTGTCCATCAGATCCCCGATCTCCTTTGACTGCCATTTGGGAACCATTCCTTCCTGATGGAAGACTTCCTGATAAATGATGGTGGAACATACATAATCTTCTTCGTACCGGTCCAGAAACGCCTGGATCATCCCGGTCTGTGTATCCTCCGGCATAAAGTCTTTCTGCAGGGATTTTACATATTCTTCCATATCCGGGGAAAATGTCAGAAGGAATTCGCCGCTGCGGTAGATTTCCATAGCCTCTGCCCACGCCTGAATGATGTATTCCCTGGATCCTTTTTCATCCCGGTATATGGCGGTCTCCGCTTTCTCAGGACAGACCTTCACCGGGCCAAACCTCCGGTTTCCCGTCCGGTCAAAAGGCAGGAAAGCAAGGTCATTGGAGGTTCCGCAGAACACACACTGGCGGTAACGGTCTTCCGCTCTTCTCTCATAGGGGATCCGGTAAGTGTCCTTCTGCCTGCTCAGGAAAGATTTGGTCTCCTCAATGCTTTTGGCATTCGCCACCGCATTCATTTCCGACATCTCCACAATCCAGTGCCCCTGAAGATATTCATAAACTTTCTTATCATCCAGCCGTTTTACATCATCGGTGAACCATTCATCTTTGATCGCCAGATATTTGAAGAACGTTGACTTCCCGGTCCCCTGCCCGCCAACCAGACAGAGCATGATATCATATTTCTTCCCGGGCTCATACAGGCGGCTGATGGCCGCCAGCATGTGCATCTTCATAACCTGCCCGGAATATTCCGGATCCTCCGCCCCGAAGAAATGGGTCAGCATCCCGGCGATCCTTGGCCTGCCGTCCCACTTCAGGCTTTCCAGCAGGTCAATGATCGGATGAAAACTGTTATCATTAGCCACAATATCTATCGCCTTGGCGATCACCCGGTCACTGGTAAGCCCGTAATTCTTTTCCAGATACAGTGACAGGTTGTTCATATCGGTATCCGTCATCTGAACACCACGGCGCTTCCACGGCACCTTTTTCTTAATATCGATCTGGCAGGTCATCTCATTCCTGCAGATGGCTTCCCGCAGGCAGGAATCATGTTCCAGAACGTACTTGCAGTTCTGGATGGACTGCCGGATCCTTCCTTTCTCTGTCACTTCCAGATTGTCCCGGATCTCTTCCGGCGTCAGCATTTCCTGCTCTACAATATGCTCTAATTTCTTCCATGACTCCTCGCTGATATTCCTCCATTCGCTGCTCAATCTTCTCCACCTCCTTCCGCCTGTAAATGAAAAATTCCGCTATTTCCTCTCCATCGCCGGTCAAAAGGATATCCAGATAATCATTGATCTTCCTCTCATTATCCAGTGCTTCCAGAAAACGTTCCTGCTCAAAGGGTTCTGGCTCAAACCCGTAAAATTGTTTCCAGAACCGGATCCACGACAGATAGTCAGTCAAAACCTTTACAGCGTGATTTTGCCAGGTCTGAACCTTGCTTTTTACCGAAAAATGATACCGACTTTGTACCATTGAAGGCTTCCTGTTCCTGAAGTTCTTTTGAGTGTTCTTGTGCTTTTCCAATTTGATCGGAAGTCTAAAGTCTCCAATCAGTTTTCTGGCTGCATCAAACTGAGAGATTCCAAAGAGCCTGGCAGTAAAATCTATCACATCGCCTTTTGCACCACAGGCAAAGCAGAAATAGTTCTGATCGATCTTCATACTTGGATGCTGATCATCATGAAACGGACAGCACGCCATCTTGTTCCTGTTGATTTTGATCCCATACTGTTCTGCCGCCTTACCGGCCGAAACAAATGTCTTGATTTCCTGAAATATGTTCACGTATAACCTCCTTCTTTGAAATTTTTGATTGTATTCCGCAGAAGTCTTTGCTATACTTGATTTGCGAGACAGAGCATATCATTGACTCTGCGGAATTTAGTCCTTGCCAAACTATGCAAGGGCTTTTTCTTTTCTTACATCACGAAAATACCCTGTTTCTTCCCAGACTTTCCGATCCGGGCAGTAATAGCTGAACTCATTTGAGTTTTCCATCTTCATTGCAACGCCAAATTTAAAAATTCCCTGACGGATCCCGAGCCGGATATAATGCGGATCCTTGCCGATTGCCTGTGCAATTTCCTTAATCGGAACATTTCTTCCCGTAAAGGGCGGGAGTTCAACATACAATTTGTTTTCCATTTACATCACCTCCTTGTACTGGCTGTATTTCTCATAATTTCCTACTCCAATAATTCCTGCATATCGATATCAAGCGCCTGCGACAGCTTATACGCCACCTGCGGAGAACAGCTTTTTCCTGCTTTGATGCAGGATATGGTCTGTCTTGACACAGCGCTTTTATACGCAAGTTCTTTAATGGTCAGGTTTTTCTTTCCCATTAAAATCTGCATTTTTAATGCATTAACCCTCATATTATCACCTCCATTTTTCAAAAATATGAATTATTAATTCGTATTTCATTATATGCATTAGAAATACATATGTCAAGATATATTTTTATAAATACGCACTTGCAATTCGTATTTCTGTGTGTTAATATGGATGAAAGTCTAACTATTAAAAGTCAAGACCTAAAATGAATATTTTGTATGAATTGCAGAAATGCATTTCAAATAAATCA
>NZ_SPGT01000043.1:0-12675 GCF_005845155.1 Clostridium sp. BSD2780061688st1 H5
AGTTTTCAAGGTACTGATTGCAACGAAAAGTCGTTGCCACTTTTTTACTTGACTTTCTTTAATAGTTAGTCTTATTTAATGATTTGTTCAATAGGTAATATAGGATAAGGGCGAGAAAAAGTCTGTTGCTATAGCAACAAAAATCCCCTTCTCTCCACAATTCGAAGAGAAGGGGATCTGAGCCTTCGTTTTTTATATGTACGGCATGCTCCTACATCAGCCCCAGGCCCTTGACAGTCAGGGAGATAAAATCCTGCACATTGGTCACAATGGTGGTAGCGGAAAGGCTTCCCCTGTCCAGCAGCTTATTCACCACAAACTCATCAGCGTCCACAGTGTACAGGAAGACAGGCCTCACGGTTCCGTCCTCTGTCACGGTGTAGGAGGGAGTCATATTTCCCGTGGCAATGGTGTGGAGCATGGTGGCCAGACAGATGACCGTGGTGGCCTTCTCTACCATGGCTCTCATGGCGCTCTGTCCAGCGTAGGCGTCTCCGATCACTTCCGGGAGGGGACCGTCATCGCGGATGGAGCTGGTGAGGACAAAGGGCACGTCATTCTTCACACAGCTGTAAATGATGCCGTTGTCAATTTTATAGTCCTCTATAAACTGGGGGATGGAGCCGCTCCTCCTCACCCGGTTCAGCACATCCAGATGATTGTAGTGGCCGTTGGGATGACATTTCTGGGTGTAGATGTCCTGCCCCAGAGCCGTGTGGAACATGGCCCCCTCCAGGTCGTGGGTGGCCAGGGCATTTCCGGCCATCAGGCCGTCCACATAGCCGTTGTCGATCATGGCCGACATGGCCTTTCTGGCGTCAGCGTCAAAGGAGAAGGCAGGTCCCATGACCCAGACCACATTTCCGTGCTCCCGCTCGTATTTCAGCAGCTCAAACAGCCTGTCATAGTCTCTGGCATAGGAGGTCTCCCTGCTTCGACCCTGCCGGAACACGAACTGATCCTCTGACGCGTCTCTTTTTTTCTCAAAGCCTGTTGTGTGGAGGTAAATCCCCTCCTCGCCCCTCTCGGTCCTGCCGAGGATCACCCGGTCTCCCTTCTTCAGGTTTCTGTTCTCCACCACCTTCAGGGTTCCGTCCTGAGCCCAGACCACACTGGAGTCCATCCTGGATCTTGCCGGAAGCAGCCACTCGCCGTTCAGCTTAAAATACTCCGGGTACATGGACGTACTGTGATAGTTTTCCGGCGCCACGCCGTCCTTCTCCACAGCCTCCCACCGGGCATCCGGCGCGTTTTTCAGCTCCTCCGCGGAAAAATCCGGGGCTTCATATTCTGGCATTTTAAACATGTGTATCTCTCCTTCTCTCTCATTTCCGTCTTGTATTTCTGCTGTACACGCAGCGGCCGCCTATGTAGGTCTGATCCACCTGCACCTGGTCGATCTCCTCGGCGGGGATCTCCAGTATATCCCGATCCAGCACAAGGAAATCCGCCTTGTAACCCTCTCTTAGCTGTCCCAGCCTGTCAAATCCCACCATGTCAGCGGACTCCTTTGTGTAGAGGATGATGGCTGTCTCCACGTCCACTGCCTGATCCTGTCCGCAGTCCGTTCCGTCCCAGGCCCGTCGGGTCACCGCTCCCTTGATATTGGGAAAGGGATCTGAGGGGACGGCCCAGGATGTGGCCGGCGCGTCTGTGGAAAAGCAGAGCTTCACGCCGCTGTCCAGCAGATCTCTCACAGGGTAGCATCTCTTCATCCACTCCTGTCCCAGGTTATTCAGGTAGCTCTCGATCTCCGCATACATGAAAATAGGCTGGGTGACAAAACCAATGCCCTTCTCTGCCGCCTTGCGAACGCTGTCCTTTGCGGGGTCTGTGATGTGCTCCACCCGTACATAGGGCTCCGGCCCGTCGTTCCACTTCTCCTCCCTGGCCGCCCGGTCCACCACTCTTGCAATGGCCCTTGTGCCCATGGCGTGCATGGAAAGCTGACAGTGATTTTCCTTACAGAACCAAATGGCTGTCTCCATCTGCCTGTCGCTGCACACAGAGATACCGCAGGAGTCCGTTCCCAGATAGGGCTCTGCCATCCAGGCGGTCCGTCCGGACACGCTGCCATCCCCTATGAGCTTTAGGCCGGAGACAAAGATCTGCTGCCCCCTGTCAAAACGCTCCCTGGGAATACAAAAATCCGGGTCATCCATAAAGAAATCCCACATGTAGTACACGCCCACCTCCTGGAGGAAGCCTTTCTCCGCCGCCTCCTGGTAGAGAGGATAGTTGTCGCCGCTGTCCAGATTTCCCATATCTGTCACAGCCACAATGCCCTGGGATGTGAGGAGCCGGCCCAGCTCAGCCAGGTTCTCAACCTTCTCCTCCCTCTCCGGCACAGGCATGAAGGGAGTCACAAGGTTTCTGGCATTTTCCTTCAGCACGCCTGTGGGCTCTCCATTCTCATCTCTCTCAATCTCTCCCCCATCCGGATCCGGCGTATTCCTGTCTATGCCCGCCAGCTCAAGGGCCCGGCTGTTCACACAGCGAATGTGGCCGCATGTACGGATGATGGATACCGGCGCATCGCTGCAGCCCCGGTCCAGATCCCAGCGGGTGATGGAGCGCTTCTCCGCGAACTTGCCCTCATCATAGCCCCAGCCCTGGATCCAACCGTCCGGCCCCTGCTCCTCTCTCTTCTGCCTGATTGCCTGCACCAGCTCCTCAATAGAGTGGATTTTCGGCGGCAGGGCTGAGATCTGCCTGCTGAAGTCCGCCAGCATGACAGGGTGCATATGGGCGTCCACAAATCCCGGGATCACCCGGCGGCCCCCAAGATCCACCCGGGCACATCCCGCCGGCGCCATTTCTTCCACTTCCTCTCTCGTTCCCACCTTCCGGACAAGGCCGTCCTCCACAAGCATGGCCTCCCCGTACAGTTGGTCACTGTCCGATGTAAAAATCTTTCCGTTTTCATAGATACAACTGTCCATTAATTTACCGCACCTCCAGACGGGAAGAACCTGAGTCTCTTCCCGCATAATAAAAAAACAGGCACTTCGCCCAAAGCTGAAGCGCCATTGCTATGTCCTACAGATAACTATACTCTTTTTCCCCGGGATGTGTCAATGTTTTAAAAAGAAAAGATAACGCTTCCACCTGAGGTGAAAGCGCCGTTTTTGATTTCCATTTTCAGCTTTTGTCAGCCTTACTGCAAGGTCAGGTCTCCGTCCTTTACCCAGCCCAGCCGGCGGCACACCTGGTTGATGGCCGGGGCCAGTATGGCGGGAAGCACAAAGGAGATCAGGATAAGACCTATCCAGTCAAAGGCGGAGGGCAACATGGCCGCGGCTCCGTTCGCGAGGGCCGTCTCGCTGGGAGCGATCCAGCCGGTCCAGACGCCCAGCTGTCCGCACAGTCCGCAGGTTCCCATGCCGGAATTGATGGCGTCGCCGTTCATCTGCAGCCGGAACACACAGGTGGCGATGGGGCCGGTTATGGCCGATGCCACCGTGGGGGCGATCCAGATGCGGGGATTTCTGACAATATTGGGCATCTGCAGCATGGAGGTGCCCAGCCCCTGGCTCACCAGACCGCCCAGACCATTTTCCCGGAAGCTCATAACCGCAAAGCCCACCATCTGGGCGCAGCAGCCCGCCACAGCGGCGCCGCCAGCCAGTCCTGTCAGTCCCAGGACGGAGCAGATAGCCGCAGAGGAGATAGGCAGCGTCAGCGCCACCCCCACCAGCACGGACACGATCACCCCCATCAGGAAGGGCTGCAGCTCCGTGGCCTGCATGATGAGCTGGCCGAAGGCGCTGGCTGCAAGTCCGATAGGAGATGCGATAACCCAGGCGGCCCCGATGCCCACCAGTGTGGTGACAATGGGCGTCACCAGAATGTCGATCTTTGTCTCCTTGCTGACAGCCTTTCCCACCTCGGCCGCAATGATAGCCACAAAGAGAACCGCCAGCGGGCCGCCGGCCTGCCCCAGAGCATTGCAGGCATAGCCCACTGTGGCCAGCGAAAACAGCACAAGAGGCGGCGCCTGCAGGGCATAGCCGATGGCCACGGCCATAGCCGCGCCGCTCATAAAGGAGGCCATGCCTCCGATCGTGTATCCCATACCGTTGATGGCGATGATCCGGGCCGTGAGGAATCCGACATGAAACTGGCTGCCAATCGTATTCAGGATCGTGCCGATAAGCAGTGAGCAAAACAGTCCCTGAGCCATGGCGCCCAGTGCATCTATGCCATAACGCCTGGCAGAGATGACAATATTTTTCCGTTCCAGAAAGGCTTTTACTTTTTCCATAACAAACTCCCATTCTTTTTCCTTAATACGCAGTAAAGTATACATGTGTCAAGACACATGTATACTTTACTATAACTGCTGTATGGTGTGCTTGTCAATCCTTTCTTTTCGCGGAGCTTTACTTTTTCGTTCTCCACGGCGGGTCGTCCCCGGCCGCCTTAAAGTTGTAAACCGGCCTGAGTATATCAATGACGTCAATCGTCTCACCTGTCAGGCCAACAATATCCTCCAGGGATTTGTAAGCCATGGGAGCCTCATCGATGGTCTGCTCATTTACAGAGGTTGTGTAGATCCCCTCCATGGAAGCCATGTATTCATCCAGACTCAGGGACTGCCTGGCCGCGGCTCTCGACATAGCCCTTCCCGCGCCGTGCGGGGCAGAGTAATTCCACTCGGGATTTCCCCTGCCCCCCCAGCACGGAACCATCCCGCATATTGATGGGAATCAGCACTTTTTCACCGGCATGGGCTGCAATAGCCCCCTTTCCTCAGGATCATTTCCCGCGTATCAATATAGTTGTGGACTGTGTGAAAGGCATCCACAGCTGTCATCCCCGTCCTCTCCAGTATGACCTCCGCCATCTTTTCTCTATTCCCGCGGGCAAATCTCTGGCAGATTTCAAGATCGTGGAGATAGTCCTCCAAAAAAGTGCCATGCAGCCAGCAAAGGTCGCCCGGGACATCCGATACCTTTTCCCTGTATTCCCTTTCAAGAGCTCTGAGGGCGCTCTGGATCTGCGAGGCTCTTCCCTCCTCCTTGTAAGCGCGGATGGTTTCTTCTCTCTTTATAGAGTAGTCCTCCCTGCCAGCGTGGAGGTCTTCCGCAAGTCTCTGATAGAACTCCGCTGTCTGCTTTCCGAGATTTCTGCTCCCGGAGTGGATCACAAGGTAATAGGTTCCGTCAGAGGATCTGTCTACCTCAATAAAATGGTTGCCCCCTCCCAGCGTTCCAAACGAGCGCTCCAGCCTATCCACAAACCCAAGCGAACAACCGCAGCGCAGTCCGGCCAGATCAAAGCTCTCCGTCTTGCTCTCCCATACATTTATGCCAGAGGGAATGTAATGGCAGGCCTCGTCGAGTTTCACAAAATCAAGATCCCGTTCTGCCAGCTTTACCGTATACATCCCGCAACCGATATCAACCCCCACAATATTAGGGCAGACCTTATCCTCCACGGTCATTGTAGTGCCGATGGCACAGCCTTTTCCCGCGTGTACATCGGGCATGATCCTGATCCGGCTGCCCTCTGTCAGCTGACAGTCGCACATCCTGCGGATCTGCCGGACCGCACTCTCCTCAATCGTCCTGGCATAACAGATAGCGGTATTTACCTTTCCTCTTATCTCAAGCATAATCTCATTCCCTTCACAGGCACGCCGGCTCTTTACCTGGCGGGCGCTATGCCACTATTTTCGCATAGCGCTCGCTTTCCAGCACCTCCATCATACACTTATAAGGCGAAAGACTTCCATCTGCAACCATAGAGAAAAGCCTGGGCGTCACTCCGGAAATCAGCGCGACTCCCTGTTCATTCATAGTAACTGGCTGATGGCGGTTTCTGCTGGCAACATTCCAGAAGACAATTTCCGGAAGCCTGTAGCCGTGCGCTTCGTAGCTTTTCTTCGCATGTTCAAAGTTTGTCTCAGAGGCATTGCTGATACAGAAGTTAAATTCCATATCGGAGATGATGATCAGCTTTGCCGGCAAATCCTCCTGCCTGACATTATATTTAACTGCCGTCTCCAGGATCAGGTCAAATACCGCCTCCAGATTTGTGCTGGCCACCTGGCAGAAGGTGGCTGCATAGCGAAGCCGATCCACAAAGGTTTCCCCCTTGATCTCGATCAGCTGCGGCGTGTCAGAGAACTCGATGAAATGATTGCTGAACACGCCCCTGTTATGCTCCGCAAAGTACAGTCCAAGGGACAGGGCCACGGCTGCGGGCAGGGGGCTCCCGTCACAATACATGGATCCGGAGGTATCAATGACCGCAAGGGCATTATCCTTCCCGCCAAAGTCGGGCATAGACTCCCACGTAGCGTTCAGGGCATTTTTCTCCTCCGGTGACAGTTCTCCGAGAAAGGACTCCCGGCCAGAGTGCCAGTTCTCCCAGGAAAGAAAAGGCTCCACCAGCTCGTAGGGGGACACATTGTCCGCATGCATGCTGACCTTGCCGGAAGCGACATTGGTAAGAAACGCATTATATCTCTTTCTGTCGTTCCTGATGAACGCCTGTCTGTATTTAAACAGCGCTCTGGAGGGCTGTTTCTCATAGTCAAAGGTATAGTCCTTCTCCCGAAGATTATTCTCGATGATATGTATCCGGCCGCGCAGGGCTGAAACTGCCTTCCGGTAAGCCGCCTCACTCATGCCGAAGGCCCTGGCCACTTTTTTGGCATTGCGGACCGTCTGCCTGCTGGAAGCGTTGACAGAAGGAAGCCATTTCCCAAGCAGAGAGACATTTTCGCCTGCGGCGAGAAGTCTCATGTCCTCGTCAAACTGTCTTCTGAGAAGGGCAAGCATTTCCTCTTCACAGGGAGTGCCCATCAGGGCGAGAAGATCGTCAAAGCGGCCGTATTCTGCCACATAAGCGATATTCTTTTTCACAGATCCCGGCTCGTTTTTGGCAAGCCACGAAAAGATCGTGCGGAAAACTCTCCTTTCTCCCAATCCCCCTCTGACGTCCCTGGCAAAGAAGAGAAGTTTCATCGCCATATCTGCATTTTCCGTATACGCGCGCACAAAGCGGGCCGTGATCTCCTCATCGCTCTCCCGTCTGAGCGCGCCAATGGAAGCATAAAGATCCAGGCAGTCAGAACCGCTTGTGGCATATGCGGCCGCGCCGTTTTCAGTCTCAGTTGTATTGGCTTCCCGTCTGATATAATCCAGCATGACTTCTCTCCTCTTCCTTTCACTTTTCTTTTAAACAAGGCACCATATATATAAAAAAATCACGCGATATCCTCTCTTTGCTGTGGGTGCCTTTTTGTTGTACCTTTTGTTTACAATGCCATTCTACTTCCCCCGCCCGCTTTTATCACGGAAAAAAAGCTGCGAACCTCAAAGTCCACAGCTCTTTTGCTCTATGAGTCTCTGCCTGATCAGCCCCACAAAGCGCTGGGGCTCCGTCACCCTGATCAGGGGACCAAAGGACAGCACTCTAATCACCAGCTCCATCTCATCCTCTTTGTCATAATACACAGTAATCCGATATCTGCCGTCCTCTGTCTTCTCCGCCTGCTTCCGGAAATGGGCGAAATGCATCAAAACCCGCTCCAGCGCGTTCCGTTCATCCACCAGCTGGAACACAACTCTCCGCTGTCTGGTCCGCACAACCCGTCCCCCGCATTTTGCAGGCTCCTCTGCGGGACGACAGCCAACGATCCTTCCCAGGTTGATTGTACTGGCATATTGCCCCTCTGTCCCGGTCAGCCGGAATTTGTCGTCCTTCTCCGAGTATTCCAGAGACTCCGGAAAGATTGACACAGACAGGAGCTCCCCCTTTCCGCTTGTCATCTCTATACGCAGCGGATACTTCCTCCTGACCGCATCCAGGATCAGGCGAAAATTCGCTATGTAGGTCTCATCTCCGTAGGGGTCGCCGTCGCTGTACTTGTCAAAGGCCAGGATATCTTCTGGTCGGAAGAGAGGCTCGGCCTCCGGGAAGTCAAACCCGAAATCCCCAAACAGACGGATGCGGGGATCCATGGCGATGGACTTCAGCCATCTCCGCTGCAGCATCGTCAACGGCATATCCGGCTTTCTCTGTATGGGAGTCGTCCCGTCCGCCCTTATGAGCTGCCATCTCTCCTCCTTCAGCGCGGGAATAATGCTCAGGGCACTCTCCCTGAATGCGTGCTGCTCGATTATCTCACGAAGCTCGCTGTCCGTAAGAGGGTGTCTGACAGCCTCTGCAAGTACAGCCGCCACTGTATTGTAGTAGGCGCTGTACAGTTCACTGAAGATCATTCTTTTCACCGCCTTCCAGTCCATAGAGCTCGTACATGGCACTGATGTCATCCCTGAACTGCTCTTCCAGTTCTCTGTCAGAAATGTGGATACTGACGATCCGGCAGATAAATGTGCGGATCCACGGAACCATTTCACTGGCATCATATACATCCGCGGTAAAGCGGCTTGTATTTCCATCCAGATGCTCCACCGTGCCGATCCGTTTTTCCCTCTCCAGACGCAGGGGAATATGCGTTTCATCGTCCCTGTACCGGATTGTAAACTCCACATGCTCCATAGGCTGGCCGGACCGGTTCTGGGTGCTGACTCCCCACATGTGAGGAAGCATCCTGTCCAGCTCCGCCCGCATTTCCTCAAAATGCTCCTCAACCCTATCCATTTTTACAGAAATCAGATTATCGATCCGAAAAGAGGAGATCCCACCGAACGGAATTGAGTAGGCCATCAGATACTGTCTTCCACTCTGGACGCTGACCATGATCCGAAGGGGAACTGCGGGATTATCCGTGACCCGCCCCGTATGGCGGTTCATATTCTCCAGGATCACTCTTCTCCTCTCGCCCATAGCGGCAAACAGCTCACAGAGGATCTCACTGTCCATTGCGCTGGTAATGTAATGGTGCTTAAATGACAGATAATCCTCACGCTCGTCCAGCTTGTCAAGCAGAAAGGACCCTATGACGCCGCAGGGCGCCGTCTCGGAAAAAAAGTCCAGCATATCCCTGTCCAGCTCACAGTCCGTCCGCGCCCGCCGGTACACCAGCCTTCTCCCTTTTTTCTCCGTCTCTATGATCCCCTCTTTCGCATACTCCTTCAGCTTCTTTCTCACAGTAGACTCATCATACGTCCTGGGCATACGAAATCCGGAAAGATAGTCATCTATCCTCTCCATCACCTCCCCCAGCGTCATACTCACCCCGGGGTCACAGAGGATATCAAAAATAATAAAGTGAAGAGTAATGTCGCCATCAGTGAAGCTCTTTGCCTTCCAGGCTTTATACAGGGGATTATGACTGGATGTGCGGCTGTCCACGGAGATAAAAACATTTTTTCCGTCAGGAGTCTGGCGGAACTGCATGTAGTCCCCAAGCCAGCTCTCCAGGCGGCGCCGCTCATCGTCGTAGGAGCGGGCGCTCTTCTGGGTGTACTCGTCCCTGCTCTTAAAGCCGTAAACATAGAATTCACGCATATAGTCGCGGATCCGGTTGAAGTTTTTTATAAGTTCACTGTATGCCATGGGGTCACCTCCGCAGCTTGCTTATGATTTGAATGTCAGTTCCATTAATTCTGCCGCAATATTTTTGTCCTTCACTCGCATAATATTGTCTTCGGCTTTTTCTTTACCCAACAAATGGATATTTCCATACCAGATAATTTCCTGGTCTATAACCGCAAAATTTTCACAGGACTCTTCCACTGTTTTGATGAAAAATCCAGCCTGACGCATATCCTCATGCAGCTGCATCCAAAACGCGGCATCGCCAAAGCCATAGTCATCCGGATTCCAGGTAACGATTGTCACTTCTGTTCCCAACGCCTGCTTTTCTTTCAACATATTTATCATTTCATAGATCCTTTTTGCGCTGATAGTACTGCTGGATATCACAATCCGCTGTTCTGCTTCCAGCATGTCCCTCATAAATACTTCTTTATAATCATCACCATCAAAAATGGCATTTGCTTCCTGCTTTTCACCAGCCAATCCGCTGCATATTTCGTATCCGATCTGCTTGTATGCTTTCAGCCTTTTCCCATACATTCTCTCAAACATTGGAATATGACTGTCAACGTAATCAAATACGATCACATCCTTCTTTCCATCATAGTTCCGGTTCAGACGTCCGGCATACTGCTCAACTACACTTCGGAAGGAAACCGGCGTCGCCATGATCAATGTATCAAGGCGCGGGAAATCAAAGCCCTCGCCGATCAGACTGCCTGTGGCAACCAATGCCAGTGTTTCCCCTGGAGCGGTTTGCCGCAGCTGCTCACGGATCTGCTTATGCTCTTTCTTTGAATTGTTTCCAGTCATCAGAAAGACTTTGTCTGCATACCCTTTCATCTGGTCATACAGTCTTTCTGAATGATCTTTATATTTGGACAATATCACAGGTGTTCTTCCTGCTGCAATACATTCTCTCACATCCGAAAGGATCTGTTCATCTCGCGCTTCATTGTGCCGGAGAATTTCATACGCTTCATTGGGATGCATCTTTTCTGTAGTAATACCTCTGGGAAGTACTGCCCTTGTAAATCTTGGATACACCAGATGCGGGATCCCCTGCTCTTTTGCTTTTTCTTTCGCAGAATAACTATATCGGATCGGGCCAAGAAGCATGTAATTGATCTTTTCCAATCCATCCGATCGCTTTGGTGTGGCTGTAACACCATATACATATTTCGCAGTGACTTTTTGCAGTACCTCCGCGATCGTATCCGAGGCTGCGTGATGACATTCATCCACAATGACCATTCCATATTGGTCAAGCAGCGGATGCCATTCCCCCTTTTTACATAATGAGCCCGCCATGGCAATATCCACAATTCCAGTCATGGAATCATGCGCTCCCTGCAGTTTCCCAATCAGACTTTTTCTCACTCTCGTCCGCCCGGTTTTCGTTTTATACTCCGGAAACTCTTCATCTATATCAAGGAATTTCTCCAACGCCTCTTTCCACTGTTCCAGCAAGGCAGAGGATTCAAGGAGGATCAGCGTATTCACTTTCTTCTCTGCGATCATTGCGCTGCATACAACTGTTTTCCCAAAGGCTGTGGCCGCCTGGAGAATTCCATTATCGTATTTCATCATTTCTTCCAGCGCCGGCTTTTGCTCCTGCCTTAATTCTCCTCTAAATGTAACATGAATCTGCCTGCCGCACTGACGTTCATCGCTTATCTCACAGGGAATATCCGCTTCTTTTATCTTCTCGATCAATCTGTCCTGCAGACCTCTCGGAATTTCAATATATCCGCTCAAATGGTCCTTTCCCAGATAGATCCACTGAGCGGTAGCAAAGTTCGACATGCCGATTGCCGCATTTTTATAAAAAACCGGATTTCTTATGGCTGCCAGCCGTCTGATCTGATTTTTGAGAGCTGCTTTCAAATTCAGACTGTCTATATAAATACCATTTGATAAGACAAGGCTTAATTTCCCATTCACATCCTCACGGCGAAACGGCTTTTCTTTTTTCCACGGCTGCTCCCGTTCTCCTGCCCTTTCAGCATCATCCGTTGCTTCTGTAATATTAGGTGCCGCCCACTCCTTTATTTTCGTTTCTATAAACCGGGCAGAAAGCCGTGGCTTGCTCCAAAGAACCTCCCACTGGTTCGGATAAACATTCCAATTGCTGTCAACAAAAGCGCTGTTTCCTTTCTGCAAAGCTTTTCCCTGTAAAGGAAGCGCAATCAAATTGCCCAGACCGCCTTCCGGAAGGGTATCCTGAGCCGGAAGCATCCTGTCATAGTATTTAAACGATTTCAAATTAACCTGCTCTGCCCCTTTTTCCAGCAAAGTGAAGCCAAACCTCCTCGCCAGCGCTGCCGGGAGCGGTTTGTCGAAGAACATCCACAAATGCGCTCCTCTGCCGGATCTGGACCGTTCAACAAGCGGATCAATCCCGTTTAAACCGCAAATAGTCCGCATGGCTTCCACTTCCTCCAGCCACGCCTCATTCGTATTTGCAAAGTCCTTCTTTTCAGCACCCTTCTCATGGTTGTCAAAATCAAACACAAGAAAGCGGCATGTCCCATTTTTCAACAGGGGATAGACACCAATGACATCCGAGCCATTATAGGATCTTCCCTGCAAATGAGCCAGTATATCTTTTATGGTAAGCTGTTTATATGCCTGGTGAGGGCAGTCTTTGCAGTTCATTTTCTCATGACGCATTTTGGGGCAGATATTCTCCCAGCGATTATGGCACTGCGTATAATATCCAGCTTCCCCTGTTCCTTTTTTCTCGCTTCTCTTCGCATAGACATCCTGCCGTCCCCAAAATCTGGCATAGAACAAATTCGCCATTTCCTCTGTAATCTGTCTCGGATGGATAATCCGCGCTCCCTGATCCGGATCGTATTCCTCTGCACTTTCAGGCTCACTGATATGGGCAATTTCATGTGTATATGAAATCCCGGAACGGTTCAGAATGTTTTTCAGGATTTGATTTTCAAGCTGCAGATCATTGATCTGCTTTTGCAGTAAACTGATATTTTCAACAGGATTTCTCATTCGCCTTGTCTCCATGGAAGTTTTCGTATCTATTTTAACTGTTTTGCTCTGGAGTTTAGCTTATTCGCTTCTACTACAATTTAATGAGATTATCTGATGAAAATCAAGTGTTTTTATAGTATTTGGTATACTTAGAGTATAATTATCATTGGCAAAAAAAGGGAAGAGATCGAAACCTCTTCCCAATCATACAGATTTATCTTATTG
>NZ_SPGT01000044.1:0-11628 GCF_005845155.1 Clostridium sp. BSD2780061688st1 H5
TTGAATACCTCCTTATTCTCTTGGTTTTATTATGAAATCCTTGAGAATAAGCTGTCAACTTTTTTTATACCACACCAGTTTGCATCATGAAATCCCTGACAATATGCCGTCTTCCCGCATATCCGGATCATGCACTCCAATTTATCATACAGTTCCTGTATGACGTCCATTCTGCGACAATCCGATAAGTTCTCCTGCATCTTTTCAACTACTATTTTTAGCTCTTTATCTGCTTGTTGAAATTCTTTATCATCATACAAAGCTTCCTGAAATACAGATCCTTCCTGTATCTGATAAAGCTTATTTATAAGTTCGTCTGCCTCATAATCGATTTCCGTATTATGCCTGTACTGACCTTTTTCACGCCTGAGATTAGCAGCCATATCGACAACAAGTAGAATTCCCATCTGAAGTCCTATTTCTGTATATACGCTGGCCGTCTCACTGCTGATCTCATTGGAAAGGTCCAGAAGTTCTGACGTGGGATTTGGATCATACTTTTTTACTGCATCTTCAAACTTGTCGTACAGTTCGTCTATTCTCTCCTCATAATTCCTTGTATCTTCATCCGGTCCCAGACCAAACAGCAGAAAATCCGCAACACTCCGTATATTTGCTTTCCCTAAAATTTCATGTATGTACGCCATATTCATCCTTCTTTCTAAGACAAAAGCCTGTCGCTCACATATCCTCTCAGCATATCTACCGTTACTTCGATAAAGCATGCACAGAATAAAATCAAGAATGCTGCCGCTTCAATACACAAGAGTGCCGCCACCTGAACCCAGTCCTGATAACAGACAATCGTTCCGATCATCAAAAGAATAAGCAGGAAAGTAAAAACCCCTTTTATAAAGCCATATAAATTGACTGTCAGCTTAATGCAAAGGCTGATCAGAGCCAAGATGATCCATACCGGAAGCAATATCAGTTTTTCAATTAATTTTAAAATTATCATGATTTCTCCTTTCCTCCCTCAGGCAAACTGGGGCATATCGTGATTTACCTCAGCCTGATAATAACCATCAATCGTAGCAGGCGCATTAAATAATGCAGCCAGCATATACTTCTTAATATTCTTGACTTTTGAAGTATTCTTTTTCAGACATTCGATCACATATTCGATGTGTGAATATTTAAGTTTCAGAAATTTACTTTTCACAAACTGCACCGGATACCGGTTACTGGCAATCAGTATTTCTTCATTCTGACACAATACTGTCTCCAGTATCAGCTCATAGATCCCATTGATCAGCTCCTGCTCAAAAGGATGGGTGATCAGAAGATTATCATAGTCAATATTCTCTTTGATCAGGCTTCCGTACGCCTGCATAGTTGTCATCCCTTCTGCGGATCGCATCTGAGACGATCCGATTAGATCTGATTCAGTATCATTCTCTTTATTATAACTTAAATTATTATAAATAGAGTTTGTTTTGCAAACTTCTTGAAGTTTATTTTCAGGACTTCTTGAAGTTTGTTTTTGGGACTTCTTGAAGTTTGTTTTGTAAACTTCTTGATCTGACTCTTCCCCCTCATAAGTTTGAATTGTAAACTTCTGTGGCTCTGTCTCCTGATCTGATGGAATATCTTCCGCAGTTTTTTCCTCGTCTGCCATCATAAATGATTTTACATAGATAATATTGGTCTTGCCAAATCCCTGACGTTTCTTCTCGATTAGACCAATCCCGTTTTCACTGTCCAGCTCCTGCAGCGATTTTACAGCTTTATTTCTGCCACAATTCAGCAATTCCATAATATCTTCAATAGAAAAGTATATATAAGCCCTGTTTTCATGATCAAACCACTGGTTCTTGATAGATAAAGACATCCTGTCCAACATCAGCCCATACAATATCTTCGCATCACTGGACAGTCCGCGGAAGTAATCATTCTTAAATAACGCTTTTGGAATCCGGTAAAAACTATACTGATCCGCCTGGGATCCGTAAAAATAATTAAATGATACTTTTTGTTCCATATGTTCCTCCTTTCTTCTGGATTTCAGAGGTGCTATTTCCGGCACCTCTGATCAAGCCGCTGTAAACTGTTTAATATATAAAAGGTTTGGCAGTCCAGATCCTCGGATCTGTTTCTCAACAAGTCCCTTTTCCTCCAATTCAGAAAGGATCTCCATCGCCTTTTTTCTTGAAATACACATATCCTGCTGGATTTCTGCAATAGGATAGATCACATATACTCTGTTCTCTCTGTCGAGCCATTTATTCTTTGATGCCATTCCCATTCGATCCAACAGAAGACCATATAACATCTTAGCCATAATTGACAGAGATGAGAAATCCTTGCCTGTTAATAACAGTTTAGGAATGCGGATAAAAGAGTATTGATCCGCCTCTTTTCCATAAAAATACCGAAACGCCATTTTTTCATCCCTCCTGTTCCGTCTTCCATTTTTCCAATAAACTGACGATTATCCGTTCCATTTGCTCTTCCGAATATTCAAGCGGAAAATATTTCGTGAGTTTTTTCTCTGAAATTGTCACCTTTCTATTTTTGGTTTTAGGAGCAATACAATTATTAAATATCGAGATCATAAAATTCTGACTGATTGTTTCCGTTTCAAGATGTTTCCGCAATGCTGAAATCTGTCCAGGCTTGATGAAACCATTGTCCCGGATATATTCATAAATCCATTTCTGGATTTCCCTGTCGAGATATGAAATATCAACAGCTACCGTGAATTGCAGTTTCTTTTTATCAACAAGTTCGAGCATTTCCGGTATAAGTTCCGTGAGACGAATATAACGCTGTATCTGATTTCTACTGATTCCTACTTCACTCGCGAGGAGTTCATCCGATCTTTTATTTGTCCCATTTTGGGACGCATTTTTTGTTGGTCTCCCGGCTTGTCTCTTCATTGCATTTAATTTCATTTTAAAAGCAAATGCCTTTTCACTCGGAAGTAGTTCTTCCCTCTGAATATTGGCATCTACCATTGCAATTACCGCTTCATCATCTGACAGTTCTCTGATGATTGCCGGAATTGTAGTAAGACCTGCGATAGCAGCTGCATGCATTCTACGATGACCGGATATCATTTCATATTGATCATTCGCCGTTGGACGGATCAATACAGGAGTAAGTACTCCATTTTCCTTTACACTGTCTACCAGATCCTGCATTTTTCCATCATCAAGAACTTTAAAAGGATGATCCTTGAAACTATGGATCCTGCTGATTTCTATCTCCATAGCCGACTCTTCATTCAGAACTCCAAGCATTTCGTCAATACTTGTCAGTTTAACTTTTTCCCCGCTTCTATTTTTCATTTTCCAAAACCTCCTCTGTCAGATTTCTGTATGCCTCTGCAACTTTACTCCTGGGACAGTGTGCATAAATACTTATTCCTTCTGCGCTTGTTTCGGCAGCCTTTACAGACATAGGAATCGTATTCTGAAAGACAACAATCCTTGATCCGTATGTTTCATGTACTTTAGAAGAAATATCTTTCGCATAATTTGTTCTGTAATCGACCATAGTAAGAAGAATTCCCTGGATTTTCAATTTACGGTTCAACCTCTTCTTTACCATCATGATTGTTTTAATTAACTGCTGAAGTCCTTTTACAGGAAGGTAAGCAGCCTGAACCGGGATAAGCACTGAATCTGATGCCACCAGAGCATTAATTGTCATCATTCCAAGACTTGGCATACAATCGATCAAAATATAATCGTATCGTTCTCTCATCATATCGATATAATCCTTCAGTATTAATTCCCTGCTCATAACATTTCCCATTGTCACTTCCAACGCAGAAAGTTCAATATTGCCGGGCATGATATCTATATTTTCCTCATGATGAAGAATCCCATCTGTCATATCGATTTCTTCCTCATTAATAACAGCCGTCAGGATGTTTGCCAGAGTAACCGGAATTTCATCCGGTTCGACATATCCAAGGCTTGCAGTCAGACTTCCCTGCGGATCTGTATCGACAAGCAATACTTTATTCCCTTTCCTTGCTAATCCAATGCCAAGATTTACAGCAGTAGTAGTCTTTGCGACTCCGCCTTTCTGATTTGCTATTGAAATAACCTTACACATTTTTTTATCCTCCTCAATTACTGTTCCCAGTATTGTTCTGCCCAGAGTTTTAATATCGCCAGGATTTCCCGTTTCATTTTCTCCGGTGTATAACTGGATGGGAAATATCGGTGAAGCTGTTCATTTGTAAAAATCACTCTGGAGATTTCTCCCTTCTTAATCTCACTCATAATATCTTCCATCTTTTCTTTTGTGAGCTTTCCTTCTTTGCTTAATCTTTTCATCCGCTGCGCCTGTGACAGTGAAGGCGTAGACTGTGCATAATCCATAGCGTCGAGAAGCTGTTTTTGCTCTTCCTTCTTCAGAGAGGCGATCTCTACTGCAGGATTAAATCCAATCATTTCATCATCCAACTGTTGGAGCAGTTCCGGGATCAATTCTGTAATCTTGATATAGCGTTGAACCTGCTTAGGACTGTCACCGCCTTCCTCTCCAATAATCTCGACTGTCTTTTTCCCTTTGAATTTGTGGTCAATTTGGCTACGCTTTCGACCGCCTTTTCTTTTCATTGCCTCATTTTTCATCATGTAGGCAAATGCCTTTTCGCTGTAGCTGATCCGCTCCCGCTGCAAATTAGAATCCACCATGGAAATAATCGCCTCGTCATCAGACATCACCCGGATGATTACGGGCAGCTTACGATATCCCAACTGCTGTGCTGCATATTTTCTTCTATGCCCTGCCACAATCTCATACACACCGTCCAGGACAGGTCTAACGATCAGTGGACTGAGTATCCCGTAATTTTGAATACTTTCTTTTAGAAGCGACATCTCTTTATCGTCCCTGACCTGAAATGGATGCTTCTTAAAATCACGAAGCCTCTCAATCTCAATTTCAATGACTTTCTCTTTTTCTTCCAATTCTTCCTCCTTCTTTCTTCTGAAACGTAAAAAGCCCGTTCAGATCAGATTTTTATAAATCCGATCCAAACGAGCTTCTCGTTTGACATATCCATGTAATTGATATTGTATCAGCTTTTTTCAGATAATCCGTAATGACGTACCGCCTGTTTATCCAGCATTTTCTCTTTTTTACTATCTAAAACACATGCTGACATCTAACCGAGCACTCATATTAGCTAAACGCCCTGAAAAAAAGTATTAGCCACAGAGCATATTTATTAGCTGGAGGCGCCGATATTTGTCCGTGTATTAGCTGAGATTTCATTCCTGACAGACCCTTTTTTATCTCCAGAAAATGAAATAAGCGGGTAATTATTCAGCCGTTCCAGCTAATAATTCCCGCTTATATTTGCCGTCTCCGGGAGGATTTGAACCTCTGACCCCTCGCTTAGGAGGCGAGTGCTCTATCCAGCTGAGCTACGAAGACATTCTCTGATTTTTGGCTTAAACACTAGGTTTTCAGCCTCTCGGTCAGATAACCGATTCTATGGTAACAGCCATTTTTTATGACTGGTAACCAACAATTTTTTCTGTTTCTTTGACAGTGAAGCGAACACCTTTTTCATGTTCAACTCCTGTTCAATTCGTTTCCGTACCAGATCCGATTTGTACTCAAATCTGCCTGTCCCTGCTTCCATGAGGTGTTCGCTTACCAAACACTTAGGAGGGATCCGTAATATCCATTTTACTAAGGGAACATAACTGTATTTATACCGTACTTAGATATTTTAGCATCTTGCAGGTCTAAAATCAACAGTTATTTTCAATTTCCGGATCAATTTCTAGAAATTGATCCTTCCCTGGAGCCACATGTTCGCCTTAAACCGGCGTCCCTGGGCCGGTTCGCCGAAGACATTCTTTGCCGGCACGCAGACGTCAAACTCCAGCTCGTTCACATCCAGCTTCATGACATAGAGGTCTTCCCCTGTCTCCTGGTTCTGGATCCTATGTACACTCAGGATTTCCCCCAGGATGGAGTATCTGTCACACTCCACCCCGTAGGGCATGAAATAGGTGTCCACGATGCTGAACACATCCTCTGTCACAAGCCGCCTGGAAACCTTTGTATAGATGTCAATATCGTCCAGAGTCAGACTCTCCATGGCGGCCTGGTCTCCGTTTCTGGCCGCGCTCAGGAGCATCATCCGGTTCCGGGACTCCTCCCGCCTTCTTTGCTCCATCTCCTTGCTCTTCATGACAGGAAGAAGGACGGTGCCGGAATTGCAAAGTCCCGCCAGCGTCACAGAGCCAAACTTCAGTCTGTCTCCGGAGAGCTGTCTCTCCTTGATGTACTCCACAGTGTTCTGCAGGTGGAAGATCAGGCTGACGCCCACCTTCACGTCCTCGCAGATTCCCACATAGGCCTCCCGGTCCATCCGCTTTTCGACGACGATGTCCGCATAGGAGGAGATGCCGCTTCCGATGAAATAGGGATAATAGTACTGTCTGTAAAATGTCTCACGCATATCCATATCCCCGCACACGGCAACTCCTATACCTGCCCCACATTCTCTCTGATATTCGCAGAAGTCTGCCTCCTCGTCAAGAGAAACCAGTTCATGGCAGGTATAGTCGCTTTCTATCCTCTTCAGAAATTCATTTAATTCTGTCCTTGACCTGATACAGCCATAACCAATTGACCTTAAATATTTATGCATCTGTCACCTTTATTTTTTCTTTTCAATCTTATCATGGCCGCCCATGTAGGGACGCAGCACTTCCGGAATTCTCACAGAGCCATCTGCCTGCAGGTTGTTTTCCAGGAAGGCGATCAACATTCTCGGCGGCGCTACTACTGTGTTGTTCAGTGTGTGGGCAAAATATTTTCCGTCTGCTCCCTTTACGCGGATGCCAAGTCTTCTGGCCTGAGCGTCTCCAAGGTTGGAGCAGCTTCCCACCTCAAAATATTTTTTCTGTCTCGGGGACCACGCCTCCACGTCGCAGGATTTCACCTTCAGATCCGCCAGGTCGCCGGAGCAGCACTCCAGCGTGCGCACGGGGATATCAAGAGAGCGGAACAGATCCACTGTGTTCTGCCACAGCTTATCATACCACATCATGCTGTCCTCGGGCTTGCAGACAACGATCATCTCCTGCTTCTCAAACTGATGGATCCTGTAGACACCTCTTTCCTCGATGCCGTGTGCTCCCTTCTCCTTGCGGAAGCAGGGTGAGTAGGATGTGAGGGTCTGCGGAAGCTGATCCTCCTCCAGCATCGTGTCGATGAATTTTCCGATCATGGAGTGCTCGCTTGTACCGATGAGATACAGATCCTCTCCCTCGATCTTGTACATCATGGAATCCATCTCGGCAAAGCTCATAACGCCTGTCACTACATTGCTTCTGATCATGAAAGGAGGAACGCAGTAGGTAAATCCTCTGTCAATCATGAAATCTCTGGCATAGGCCAGGACTGCGGAGTGAAGTCTGGCGATGTCTCCCATCAGATAGTAGAAACCGTTTCCGGCCACTCTTCCGGCGCTCTCCAGATCGATGCCATTAAAGCTCTCCATAATATCTGTATGGTAAGGAATCTCAAAATCCGGAACTACCGGATCGCCGAACTTCTCAATCTCCACATTCTCGCTGTCATCCTTTCCGATAGGTACAGAGGGATCGATGATATTCGGAATAGTCATCATGATCTTTTTGATGTTTGCCTCCACATCCTTCTCCTCTGTGGAAAGGCTCTCCACTCTGTCGGCGTTGGCCTGGACTTTTTTCTTCAGCTCCTCGGCCTCCTCCTTCTTTCCCTGCGCCATGCAGGCGCCAATTTCCTTTGAAATCTTGTTTCTCTCAGCTCGCAGGGCCTCTACCTCCTGCTTGATCTCCCTGTTTCTCTTATCCAGCTCCAGAACCTCATCCACAAGGGGAAGCTTCTCATCCTGGAATTTCTTTTTTATATTCTCTTTTACTACATCCGGGTTATTTCTTACAAATTTGATATCAAGCATTTCTTACACCTCATCCTTTTCACTCTTATTCGTTCTCTTCTTGTTGTCCTTTGTTTCCTTTACATCCATGCTGTAGGCCTCGCTGAAGATCGCGCGGTCAAGAGCCTCCGTCTCCTCTTCTGCCAACTCCACGTAGCTCTCTCCTTTGACGATCTCTTTTATATAGGTATAGCAGCCTTCTCTGCTGTGCATGGCGTTGATCACCCATCCGCTGTTGTTCCCGTCCAGCATGGCCAGGGCAAAACTCAGCTTGCCGCCCATCTCGTTAAATGCGTCATACTTGACGATGCCGACTTTTTTGAAGTCCTTCTCCATCTTGCGGTAAATGTCCTTGACATCCTGTCTGTTCTGCTTAGTGAGCTTCGCAAGCCCGTCTATCTCAGAGAATTTGGAGAGGAGACTCTCCTCTAAAGTCTTTCCATCTTTCCCCTTCATAAACGAGTTGTAGCTGTTTTTCAGCCGGTCATATTTCATACTGACATTCACGTACAGTACAAAAAGGGCAATGATCAGTATCAGCATAAAAAGAAAGATAAATGCCGGATCAATCCCCAGTTTTGCCAAGATTGCGCTTTCCATTAAATCTGTTCTCCTTTTCCTATGGACATGATCATATCGAACATGCGTTCTAATTCCTTGTCCGAATAATATTCTATTTCTATTTTTCCTTTTCCTTTTCCCTTTGATGCTACATGAACCTTTGTTCCCAGTACCTGCTTCATCTTATCTTCTATGTCTTCATATATGAAGGCGTTCTCAACAGCTTTCTTTTCTTTGGGCTTTTTCGGGTTTTTGATCTCCTTGATAAGCTTTTCAGTCTCACGGACGCTCAGCTTCTCATCAAAGATCTTGTTGGCCAGTGCATACTGCTGCTCCGGGTCGTCGATGGCGAGAAGCGCTCTCGCATGCCCTGTGCTGATCATATCGTCTATGATCATCTGCTGTACTCTCTGATCCAGCTTCAGAAGACGCATAGAGTTTGTGACAGCCGTTCTGCTCTTTGAGACTCTCTCCGCCACCTCATCCTGCTTCAGGTTGAACTCCTCAAGGAGTTTTTTAAAGGCCATAGCTTCCTCGATGGGATTGAGGTTTTCTCTCTGAATGTTCTCAATGAGCGCGATCTCCAGGATTTCCTGCTCATTATATTCTTTTATAATGACAGGAACTTCCTTTACTCCCGCCATTTTTGCGGCCCGCCATCTTCTCTCGCCCGCAATGATCTCATAGTAATCATTTCTCTTTCTGACGATCAGAGGCTGGAGCACACCGTACTGTTTAATAGAGTCAGCCAGTTCAAGGAGCGCATCCTCCTCAAAATTTCTTCTCGGCTGATCCCTGTTAGGCTCCACCATATTGATCTTCATCATCTGCTCGCCGCTTTTCAGTTCTGCGGTCTCCTCTGCCTTCTTATTTTCCGTCTTCGGCGTCTTCGCAGATTTGTTATCCGGGATCAGACTATCCAGCCCTTTTCCCAGCACCATTCTTTTTGCCGCCATATGTTTCCTCCACTTTTTTAGTGCTACTCTTCTCTCTCTATCACTTCATCCGCAAGAAGTCTGTAGCTCTCAGCTCCGGATGATTTTGGGTCATACTGATTGATAGGCATACCATAGCTGGGCGCCTCTGCCAGCCGAATATTTCTTGGTATAATCGTCTTGTAAATATTCTGGTTTAAATTATCCTTCACGTTTTCAACAACTTGAAGAGAAAGATTTGTCCTGGCATCATACATTGTAAATACGACGCCTTCTATTTCCAGGTTTGAATTCAAACGTTCTTTCACAAGCTCTATCGTATGTATGAGCTGGCTCAAACCTTCCAGTGCATAGTATTCACATTGAATAGGTACAAGTACCGAGTCTGCCGTCGTCATCGCATTGATCGTCAGCATACTCAGGGAAGGCGGACAATCGATAATAACAAAATCATAGTTGTCTTTTACTTTATCAACTTCATTCTTAATGATGTATTCCTTGTTGTCAATACCTATCAATTCTATCTCAGCAGCTGAAAGATCTATATTTGTCGGCAGAACATCCAGATTTTCCAATACATTCTTGCAGATTATCTCTTCTATCTGTGCTTCACCTATAATGAGATCATACACTGTCTTTTCAACACTGTCTTTGTCAACGCCCAATCCGCTGGTCATATTCCCCTGGGGATCCATATCGATTGAAAGAACTTTTTTCTCTTTTTCCGCAAGACATGCTGAAAGATTGATGGCTGTTGTTGTTTTTCCAACTCCGCCTTTCTGATTGGCGATTGCTATTATTCTTCCCATTTTGCTTTACCTCTCTCAGTGATTATTAATAGTATATCACCTTTCTCTTCCATATTCCAGAATATGTTTCACGTGAAACATATTTTTTCTGTTTTCCATAAATGTTTCACGTGAAACATATTGCTTTTGGATATTTTTTATTTCTGGTTAAGTCTAAAATTCAAACAGCAGGTTCTGATGTTTCACGTGAAACATTTTATTCAGATATTCCTTTAGTTCTGTCCTGAGATATGATAAACTATTAGTATAATCATGGAAAGGAGAATTCTCATGAGTTGGAAAAAGGTCCTTACTATTACAACTGTTCTTGCCGGGGCAACTTCCGTTGGCATACATCTTATAAATAAGGCAATATATATTTCGGCTACAATAGATCATTTACTTAAACCCGAAACCGAGACTTATTATGACTGGAAATTTGGCAAAATATTTTACACAAAACAGGGACAGGGTACTCCTGTACTGCTTATACATGATTTAAACACCTCAAGTTCAGAGTACGAGTGGAAAAATATTGTCAAGACTCTTTCAGAGAGCAGGACTGTTTATACACTGGATCTCCTTGGGTGCGGGCGCTCTGAAAAGCCCAATCTCACATACACAAACTATCTGTATGTGCAACTCGTTAACGACTTTATCAAAAACATTATAAAAGAGAAGAGTGATGTGATTGTAACCGGACAATCCTCCTCCTTTATTCTGGGTGCCTGTCAAAACAGCAGCAATATCATCGGCAATATTATTATGATAAACCCAGCTGATATATATACGACAGCCCATATTCCTACCAACAGGAGTCGTATACTGACAAAACTCATTCTCCTGCCTCTTGTTGGAACCCTTCTCTACAACATACTTGTCAGAAAGGATAATATAGAGAAGCTTTTCAGAGAACACTACTTCTTCGATAAGAGTAAAATCAGACACGAAGATATTATGACTTACTACGAGACCGCTCACTATGGAAATTCATCATCCAAGTATCTGTTTGCAAGCCTCAGCGGAAATTATCTGACTGCAAATATAATGCTGTATCTGAAGGATCTCTCCAACAGCATATTTATTATAACAGGGACAGACGAGAAGAATAAAAGCGAAGCTGAAGAATATCAAAAGCTTCTCCCCTCAATCGAGATATTCAGCCTTTCAGAAGCCGGGTATCTGCCGCAGCTTGAGACGCCAGACAAGCTGCTGGAACAAATAAAGATCTGCCTCAATATAGAATAGAGAAAAGTATAGGATAGAGGTAAATATATAAGTATAGATATAAAAAGAACCGCTGCTAGTGCAGCGGTTCTTTCAGACTGTAGACAAAGGTGGTGCTGGAGCCCTAGCTCCAGCACCACTCTTTTTGCCAAAATGCCAACTCCCATATTTTCTTATAAAGGATAAAAAAGCATCCTGATTTTTTGTCCTGCCT
>NZ_SPGT01000045.1:0-9768 GCF_005845155.1 Clostridium sp. BSD2780061688st1 H5
GATGACTCCTCTATACCATTAAAAGTGAATAATCCCACCCCTGTATATCTGGGGTACAGGCTTATTATACGAGGAGAAAAGAGATGAAGCTCCTTAAGAACCGCTGGTTCATCCTCGCCGTGGCCTCCATCGTGAATTTCGTCCACGGGAACCCCTATATATGGACTGTCTTTCAGCCCTGCGTGAAGGAGGAGTACGGCCTCACCACAGCGGCCTCCAGCCAGCCCTTCACCATCATCATCGGCATCTTTGCCGCCGGCAACATGCTGGGCGGATATCTGCAGCACCGGATCGGCGCCAGAAATACTATCTTCTGGGGCAGCTTTGTCATGTGCGCCGGCTTCTTCCTGGCCGCCATGGCTCCCCTCCACATGCCCTGGCTCATCGACCTGGGCTACGGAGCCCTGGGCGGCCTTGGCTCCGGGTGCGCCTTCAGCATGCTGACAGCCGTGCCCCAGGCCTGGTTCCCCGAGAGACGGGGCATGGTCTCCGGCCTCACCATCGGCATGGTGGGCATCTCCGGCATCCTCATGAACCCGCTGTGCGACTGGCTCCTGTCCTCCTTCGGTTACCGCACCGCCATGCTCTGCGTCACCGCCATCTACGCTGTGCTGAGCCTGGGCGGTCTCCTGGTGACAGAGCCGCCAAAGCAGAGGGCGCCCCACATCCGGGAGCAGTCCCGGAGGCAATACACCCCCGGCCAGATGATGCGCACAAGGACCTTCTACGTCATCAGCCTGACCATGGCTCTGGCAGTTCCGGCCTACGTGCTGGTGAACCCGGTGATGAAGTCCCTGGGTATGGAGCGGGGCCTCACCTCCGGCCAGGCTCTGGCAGCGGTCATGGCCGCCTCCGTGGCCAACATCATCGGACGCTTCGCCCTGCCCTGGCTCTCAGACCGGACCGGCCGCCGGAAGGTGCTCTTTGCCCTCTATCTTCTGTCCGCCATATCCGTCCTCGGACTCACACGGGCATCCGGTCTCCTCTTTTCCCTCCTTGCCTCCGCCGTCTGCCTGGTGTACGGCGGCGTGGTGAGCCTCTTTCCAGTCGTGGTGTCGGACCACTTCGGCACCCGCCACCAGGGAACAAACTACGGGGCGGTCATGATCGGCTATGGCCTTGCCTCCATCCTGTGCCCCTTCCTCCTGAACCTTGCGGGCCAGGAGCTGTCACTCGTCATCGCGGGAGCGGCCAGCGCGGCCGGCCTTCTCCTGCTGCGGTTCTTCTAGTGTCCGGATGTGGCCTTCAGACCCATGATCCCCACCAGGAGCAGAAGGACAAAGAAACACCTGGCGGGGGTGACGGACTCCTTGAAAAGAATGACTCCCGCCGCCACTGCCCCCAGGGCGCCGATGCCTGTCCAGATGGCGTAGGACGTGCCCAGGGGCAGCGTCTTGGTGGCCTGCGAAAGGAAGAGAAAGCTGATCACCATTCCCACAATGGTCAGCACTGTAAATTTCAGCACAGTGAACCCTTCCGAGAACTTCAGGCAGGTGGACCAGAACACCTCCATCAGACCTGCGATCACAAGATAAACCCATGCCATAATCAAATACCTCCTATGTAATCTTTTTCTTTGCTGCCGCCAGACACAGAAAAAACGCCCTATCTATTCCAACTAAGGCCTACTGGAATAAATAAGACGTTACCCGGCGGTAAATCTCCGTAAATTCTGTTTCTATGTCCGCTCCGTTCCCTCCAGAGGGAACTTTTTTCAGCCATTCAAAATTACCATACACGGGCCGGAAAGTCAAGGCTGCCTCCTAAAAAATGCGCCAGGAGGGGAAGGGAAGCTCCACGATCCGGGTGCACACCTGCTCCAGCAGGCTGTCGTCGTGGCTCACCACCAGAAGTCCCAGGGAGCGCCTCTTCGACTCCTCCAGGAGAAACTGCCAGATCTGGGCCTGGGTCACCAGATCCAGCATGGCGGAAATCTCATCGCAAAGGAGAAATCTCACTCCCGGGTGGAGGGCCCTTGCCAGGCAGAACCTCTGCAGCTCCCCGCCGGACAGCTCTGACGGGAAACGGTCCATCCACCCCTCCTGGATATGCAGCTCCTCCTTCAGCCTCTCCTCCACGTCGCCAGCCTCCGAAAGGGTGGTCCCCAGCCTCAGCAGCGGATCCACCACTGTCTCCGGATGCTGCCAGACCATCTGCACCGGGCAGGGTCCCCTGTAGGAGCCCAGGGGCTTTCCATCCAGCAGGATCTCCCCTCTCACCGGCTTTTCATACCCTGCCAGGAGCCTGCACAGGGTGGTCTTTCCCCGGCCGCTGGGTGCCTTGAGTCCCACCCGTTCCCCGCTGTCCAGGGACAGGCTGAACTGGTCCAGCACCGGCGCCTTCTTTTTCCCTCTGTAATAAAATGTCACATTTCTTGCTTCCAGCGTCATACTGTTTCCTCCTTTTCCGGATACAGGCAGCGCACCAGCCCGCCTCTGACCTGCCGTACAGGAATGTGGTCCGCCTCGCCGCACTCTTTCTGGCAGGCCTTACACTGTCCGGCAAAGGGGCAGCCGGCTGAGACTGTGCCCGGGTAGGGCTGGCTTCCCCGGATGGGCGCAAAGCCGTGGGAGGGCATGGCCCGAAAGAGGGCTCTTGTAAATGGATGCCGGAGTCTTCCCTCCTCCTGAAAATCTTCTGCCGCCGCCTCCTCGATGGTCTCCCCGGCGTAGAAGACCACTACCCGGTCCGCGATGGTGAGGGCCAGCTCCAGGTCGTGGGTGATAAAGAGCATCCCCGCGCCGCCCTCTGTCATCTCCCGGAAATGTCCCAGGATGCGGCCGGCCGCCCGGGCGTCCAGTCCCGGTGTGGGCTCGTCCGCGATAATGAGCTTTGGCTCATCCATGACAGCGGAGGCGATCAGCACTCTCCTTGCCATGCCCCCGGACAGCTCAAAGGGATAGAGGTCCGCCGTCTCAGGGCCAAGGCCGTACCGCTCCAGCACCTGCCGGCAGCGCTCCTTTGTCTCCTGATCTTTCCTCCCCCTGGTAAGCTGGGATCCCACCTTCATGAGGGGATCCAGGTAGGTGACGCCCTGGGGAATGAGGGCCAGGCCGTTTCCCCGCAGCTTTTCCGCCCGCTCCTTTGTCAGGGGCTCTCCGCCGTAGAGGATTTCTCCCTCCATATGGCTGTTGTAGGGAAGGATGCCCAGAATGCCGTGGGCCAGAAGGCTTTTCCCCGACCCGCTGGCGCCCACCACGGCCACCACCTCGCCTGCGCCTACGGTCAGGTTCAGATCCCGGATCACAGGCAGGCTTCTTCTTTTGGTTCCCCGCTCGTACTGGGTGAACCAGATGGACACATGGCGCACCTCCAGTATTGACTTTTCCATCCTTTCGCCTCCTTCCTTTTATTCATGAACGCTGGCAGGATCCAGCAGATACCGCACTCTCTCCCCCAGCAGGGCAAAGAGGACCACCACCAGCACAAGAGAGAGCCCCGGGAACAGAGCCAGCCACCATCTCCCGGTGGTCAGGTACTGCATGCTCTCCGACAGGATCACGCCGATGGCGGGCTGCTCCGAGGAGAGGCCAAAGCCCAGAAAGGTAACGCTGGCCTCGTGGAGGATGGCGTGGGGGAAGAGGAGGATCAGCCCTGTGAGGAACTGGGGAAACAGGTGGGGCAGCATGTGCCGGCAGGCCACCTTAAGCTTTGACACTCCCAGCTTCTCCGCCACCAGGATGTAGGGCGCTCCCTTCAGCTGCAGCACCTCCCCCCGGATCACCCTGGCCAGGGAGGGCCAGTGGCTCAGGGACACGCCTGCCACGACGCCGACAAAGCCCCGGCCGCAGGCGATGGAGATGAGCATCACAAGCAGGATGTGGGGGATCCCCATGACAAGGTCTATGCACCAGGAGATGACGCTGTCCGCCCTTCTCCCCAGGGTGGCAGCCGCCGTCCCCAGCGCCAGCGCCGCGGCCGCGCTCACCGCCGCCGTCAGAAGGCCGATCCGGATACTTAAGGAGAGACCTGCAATGCTCCTTGTAAACATATCTCTCCCCATCCAGTCCGTCCCGAACCAGAACGCCCCTCCCGGCGCCAGGTTGGTTCGGGAGAAATCGGTCACAGCCGCCTCCTCTTCCAGGAAGATCCCCGCCGCCGTGATCCCCGCCAGTATGAGAACGGCCAGGACGAGAAAGAGGAGGGTGCTTGTTCTTCGGTTCCAGTGTCTTTCCATCATTTCGCCGCCCTCCTTCTTATCTTCGGGTCCACCGCGCCGTAGAGAAGGTCTGCCGCCAGATTGCCGCCAAACACGATGGCCGATGTGATGAGGGTAATCCCCATCAGGAGAGGCAGGTCGCTGCCAAGCCCCGCCGTCACGGCTGCCTGCCCCAGTCCCGGGTAGGAGAACACCTGCTCCACCAGGACGGAGCCGCCTATGATCTCGCTGACAGACCCAAACTGGAGGGTGATGGCGGGCAGGGATACCCCCCGCAGCCCGTGCCGCCAGACGATGGAGCTCATGGACTCCCCCCTGGCCCTGGCAAAGAGGACATAGTCTGACTCCAGCACATCCACCATTTTCTCCCTCGTGTGCAGGGCAATATTCGACACCCCTGTGATGCTCAGGGTGACAGCCGGCAGGATGGCGTGCTGGAGCCTGTCCCCGGCCGTCACCAGGCTGCTCTCCATGCCGATGGGCACAGAGAGCCCCGCCGGCAGCCAGCCAAGCCACACAGAAAATACCAGAAGGAGGAGGATGGCCAGCCAGAAGGCCGGCGTGCTGGAGATAAGCAGGCACCAGCCCCGGATCAGCTTGTCCGGCCAGCGCCCTCTCCACACCCCCGCCGCTACGCCCAGCAGTAGCCCCAGCACACCCGATATTATCCAGGCGGACAGAAGGAGAAGAAGGGAGCTGGACAGCCGCTGCCAGATGACAGCGGCCACCGGCTGCCGGTAGAGAAGGGAGGTACCCATATCTCCGCAAAGCAGGCCTTTCAGCCACCCCGCATACCTCTCCAGGGGAGGCGTGTCCATGCCCCAGTAGGCCTCCAGGCGCTCCACCTGCTCCTGGCTCATGGTGCCGAGGGCCGCCTGCCCCACATTGGTCTGCAGAGGATCCAGGGGGGAGGCGCTCATCAGAAGAAATGTGACGATGCTGACTCCCAGGAGCAAAAGCCCCATCCGCAGTAATTTTTTCGCCGTAAACTGTAGGCGGTGTCTCAAAATGATCAGTCCTTTCGTATACCCTTTACTCAGCGGCTGTGTCCGTGGACCAGGTCCACTGGTCTACGTTGTTGACCAGAGACCAGCCGTGTCCGTGGGGATGGATTTTCTGCTCCGCCACAGTAAGCCCATCTCTCACCCAGTAGAGATGGTCGATGTTGACCAGCCACACCCAGGGAATGTCCCCCTCCTGGGTCACTCCCGTAGTGCCGTCCCACTGGGCCTTCTGCCACAGCTCATAGGAGGTCTCCAGATCGCTGCTGGCAAGGGCCTGATCCATGTAGCTGTCCACAGCGGCGTTACCGTAGGGGGAGTACTGGGCGGAGCCTGTGCCCTCTATAGTGTGGTAAATGTTGTAGAGCTCCATGGGCGTGTGGGCGCCCCAGCCCCACAGGAGAGGCTGGGAAAGGGCCCTGTCGTAGGCTGTGTCCCAGCCCACCCCCTCGGTGGTACAGGAAATGCCCAGCTCCTCCATCTGATTTGCAAAATCTGCTGTCAGGGCCTGCCGCACTGTGTCCCCGGTGGAATACAGAAGATGAAGCTCAGCCTTCTGCCCGTCCTTCACCCGGACGCCGTCATCCCCCATGACCCAGCCCGCCTGGTCCAGGAGATCCGCCGCTCCCTGGGGGGCATACTCCACCTGGGAGGCCTCATTGTACCAGGGAAGCTGGTCGCAGACACTGTAGGCGGGACTTCCATAGCCGTTCAGCACGTTGTCGATCATCTCCTGCCGGTCCACCCCCATATTGATGGCCCGGCGCACAAGGACATCTGACGTGAAATCATTTCCCACGGTCCGCCCCTCCTCGTCCGTTGTCTCCTCCACGGCAGGAAGGTTAAAGCCTCTGTTGTCCACGCTGGCGTAGGAGGCCAGGCTGTAGCCGCCGATCTCCTGGTCAGAGTAGGTGGCGGAGGTGTAGGCCACGTCCACCTCCCCGGCCTGGGCGGCCAGAAAGGCCGCGTCCTCCTCCATAAAGAGGATCGTGACCTGCTTCATCCTGGGCGCCTCACCGTAGTAGTTTGGGTTGGCCTCCAGGATCACCTGCTGCCCCCTGTCCCACTGCTTCAGCATATATCGGCCGGATCCGATGGGATTGGCCCCGTAGGTCTGGCTGTCGTAGGCGTGCTCCGGCACAATCCCCACAATGGCCATGGTGTAGGGCCAGATGGAGAAGGACCGGCTCATGTGGAAGAGGACTGTGGTGCCGTCCACTGCCTCCGCATAGTCCAGCATGGTAAAATCATTGACGGAGCTTGCCTCCTTCACTGTATTGTAGGTAAATGCCACATCCTCCGCTGTCAGGGGCTCACCGTCCGTAAAGGACACGTCGTCCCGGATCTTCACGGTCCAGGTCAGCCCGTCCTCGCTGACGGAATACTCTGTGGCCAGGTCATACCCGATGGTCAGGTCTGTGTTGGTCACGGTGAGGGTGCTCTGGATCAGCGGCTCGTGGACATGCTCTCCGGCTCCCCAGCCATAGGCCGGGTCAAATCCCGCCTCCGGCTCAGAGGTGGGGCCCATGGCGATGACCACGGAGTCCGTATCTCTTCCGGAGCTGCCCTCCTGCCCGGAGTCTGTCCCGCCGCCGGCGCATCCGGCCAGCAGTCCCGCCGCCAGCGCCAGGGCGAGAAAACTGGAAATCAGTCGCTTTTTCATCTATCTGTCACTCCCTTTTTCTGCTGTTTTATTTATCATCGAGCCGGCGCAGTGTCTCCCGGTACACGGTCTCATAGGGAACCCCGTTTCGCTCGGCCAGCTCCGCCACATCCTCGTACTCAGGCTTCCTGTGAAAGACGCCATGTCCCTCCGCCGTCTTTACCCGCACCTGGCCCCATGGAGTCTGGACAGTCTTCATCCCCGGCCTGAGGAAGTATTTTGTGCACCTGCGGGCGCGCAGCCCGTTGGTGGTCGTCTCCTCCAGGACATGCCGGGCCATCTTCTCCTCATCCCGGGGATCGCAGAGCACGGTCAGCACATGGCCAGGCCGCCCCTTTTTCATGGTCCCGGGGATGGTGTAGGCGTCCAGCGCCCCCTCCTGGATCAGCCGTGCGCAGGCAAATCCCAGCGCCTCCGGTGTCATGTCGTCAATATTGCAGACAAGCTCTGTGATGGCGCCGTCGCCCTGCTCCGGCGCAGTCCGGACACGGCCTGTCTCCTCCAGGGACTCCCCCAGGAAGGCGCGGACGCAGTTTGCCTGTTCAAAGGTCTTCGTGCCAATGCCGATGCCGGTGCGGCTTCCCTTCATGAGAGGCATGGGGCCGAACTCCTCGGCAAAGTACTTCAGCAGGGCCGCACCGGTGGGAGTACAGAGCTCTCCCTTCACAGCGCCACCGTAGACGGGAACATCCTCCAGGATGTTGGCCGTGGCCGGCGCAGGCACAGGCATCACGCCGTGGGCGCAGCGGACTGTGCCGCTCCCCACATGGACAGGGGATACGATGATCTTCTCCGCTCCCAGAAGATACATAGCGTAGCACACCCCCGTCACGTCTGCCACCGCATCCAGGGCTCCCACCTCGTGAAAGTGGACATCCCCCTCCGGGCAGCCGTGGGCCTTCGCCTCCGCCTGGGCAATGATGCGGTACACAGCCTTCGCGTTCTCCTTCACCTGCTCCGGAAGGTCCAGCCCGCTGATCAGCTCCCCGATATGCCCCGGGGTGGCGTGATGGTGATGGTGGCCGTGGGCATGGTCGTGATGGTGGTCGTGGGCATGGTCGTGATGGTGGTCGTGGGCATGGCCATGCTCGTGGACGCCTGGCCCCTCCGGCTCTGTCTCCTCCTCCCCGTACACGGTCACCGCCATGTGTGTTCCGGCAATACCGCAGGTGGAGCCCTTCTGCGCCTCCAGGTGCACGCCGGGGAGCTCCAGACTGTTCATCCTGTCCAGAAACCTCTGCTTGTCATCCAGAAGCTCGTAGAGAGCAGCCATGAGCATATCCCCGGCTGCACCCATGTTACATTCAATATAAAGTGTCTTCATTTTTTGTCCTCCTTTATGCTTTCCATCTGGTTGATCATGCTGGCCAGATAGCCGGCCCCAAATCCATTGTCAATATTCACCACACTGCACCCGGAGGCACAGGAATTCAGCATAGACAGAAGAGCCGACAGCCCTCCGAAGCTGGCTCCGTACCCCACGCTGGTGGGCACGGCGATGACCGGGCAGTCCACCAGACCGCCCACCACCGAGGCCAGGGCTCCCTCCATGCCGGCCACCGCCACCACGCAGCGGGCGCTCATGAGCACATCCAGGTTGGAGAGGAGCCGGTGAAGTCCCGCCACGCCCACATCGTAGAGCCGGGTCACCTTGTTTCCCATGGCCTCCGCCGTGAGGGCCGCCTCCTCGGCCACCGCCATGTCGCTGGTCCCCCCTGTGGCCACCACGATGTTTCCTCTCCCGGGCCGCTCCTCCGGAAAGGCGATGGCCAGCCTGGGAATGGGGTGATAGTCCACCGGAACCACCGCCGACAGCTCGTCTGCCGCCTCCTGTCCGATCCTTGTGACGAGGATGTTGCGGCAGCCTCTCTCTCCCATAGTCTTCACAATGCCGATGATCTGCTCCGGCGTCTTCCCTGCCCCGTAGATCACCTCCGCCGCTCCCTGCCGGACGCTGCGGTGGAAATCGATCTTTGCGTAGTCCAGATCCTCAAAGGGCTCCTCCTTCAGCGACAGAAGGGCTTCCTCCGGGGAAGTCTGCCCACGGGCCACGCTCCGAAGCAGCTCAAGTATATCCTGCTTATTGTCCATTTTTGTCTACCTCCTCTACACAGACGGGCTCCGCTCCTCCAGGTCAAGAAGAACCTCCTGGAAAAGCGGCTTTAATGCCTGCACGATCTCGCTTCTCTTGTCCACTGCCAGGGCCATCTGCTCCCCGGTCACCTGGAGCCGGGCTTTCTCGCCGGAGAGCCTCACCCGGAAATCCCGGAAGCCCAACGCCATGAGAGCCGTCTCCGCCTGTTCTGCCCTCTGGAGGTCCTCCCGGGTAATCTCTGTCCCCGTGGGAATTCTGGTGGCCAGGCAGGCGTAGGCCGGCTTTTCCCAGGTGAAAAGTCCTGCCTCCCTGGAAAGGCTGCGCACCATGTCCTTTGTGATGCCGCACTCCCGCAGAGGCGAGCGCACCCTGAGCTCCCGCAGGGCCTGCATACCTGGCCGATCCCCGGCGTCGTCGGAGGCGTTGGTGCCGTCCAGCAGAACAGTGTACCCGTCCTTTGCCGCCTGTTCCCGCAGTCTCGTAAAAAGAGCCCTCTTACAGTAGTAGCACCGCCTGGGGCCGTTCTGCGCCGCCTCTGGCACGCCCAGGATATCCATGTCGATTACCTGCATGGGTATGCCCAGCTCTCCGGCCAGCCTTCTGGCATCCTCCAGCTCAAATCGGGGCTGGAAGGCAGTATGTATATAGTAGGCCTGTATCTGGCAGCCCTGTTTTTTTGCCGCCCACAGAAGGAAGGCCGAGTCCGTCCCTCCCGAGAAGGCCACGGCCGCCCTGGGCACTTCCCTGAAAAATGTCTCTAATGTCATATCATCTCTCCTCGTATAATAAGCCTGTACCCCAGATATACAGGGGTGGGATTATTCACTTTTAATGGTATAGAGGAGTCATC
>NZ_SPGT01000046.1:0-6819 GCF_005845155.1 Clostridium sp. BSD2780061688st1 H5
TTCTTCACCCCTGCCTCGATGGCCGCGGTCAGCACGTTCTCGGTGCCCAGGACATTGGTCTTCACCGCCTCGATGGGGAAGAACTCACAGGAGGGCACCTGCTTCAGGGCCGCTGCATGGAAGATGTAATCCACACCGTGCATGGCATTTTTCACGGACTGGATATCCCGCACATCGCCGATATAGAACTTCAGCTTGTCACTGTACTCCGGGAATTCCCGCTGATAAAAATGCCGCATATTGTCCTGCTTTAGCTCATCGCGGGAAAATATACGGATCTCCTTAATATCCGTTTTTAAGAACCGGTCCAGGACAGCGTTCCCGAAGGAACCGGTGCCGCCGGTGATCATTAATGTTTTACCCGCAAATATACTGTTCATTGTTTTAATCTCCTTTGTTTTTAATGTAAAATAAAAAGCCCTCCGCCATACCTTCGGCATGACGAAAAAGCTTCTTTGTCTGATGGGCCATTCTTTTCGTATATGGAGCAAAATGGATTTCTTTCACAATATCGTCTGATAAAATTACCATCAGCAGATTTTTAGCGCTTCCCTTCTCTTCTCATATCTTCCGTTTCTCTACTACTCTTTCCAAGCGTTAAGGTTCACCTTTATACTTATATTGCTCAATATTCTCATTTTACATTTCGCCCTTCAGTATGTCAACCGGTATGATGAGAAAATATTTTAACTAGAGAACTATCACTATATTCTATCTCGTATTCTTTTTACTCCTTCTTCCCCCCCATATAATCTAATCAAAATCATCCCTTTTTCAATACGATCAATGATTCTATATACTTTTTGAATGTATTTTTCTATACCTCCAACTGGTCTTCGTCCCGCTCTGTATAAATACTTAAACCTACGTTTGACTGCTTTCTCTGAAAGAACCCCTATTGACTTATAATCTACATTCATTATTTTATTTTTTTCAAATAACTTTTTATTGTTCCAAAGCCATCTGCCCCATGCTATTCCATATCCACATCTTTGATTTATATGATATGGAAAAATCATTTTTGTTTCATCCTCTTCATCATCTGCATATAACCATAAAAAAATTTTTTTGGAATCTTTTATTCTTTGGGTTCCGTCTGTTTCAAAATGCCATGGATCTTCTTTTTTATTTAAAAAACCCAGAAGATCTTTCTTTCTCCAAATAGCAACTTGTGTATCCAATCTATAAGGAGTATCACTATTTGCTATTCGGAATCGTCCATATGCATCTTTTATTTGTAAGCATTTTAGATTGGAGGATTTTAATCTGCACTCTGCTATTTCCTTATTTTCGTCCATCCATTTTACGCACTGCTCTATAGCGTCATCATCAACTTGTCCTGTAAGAAAAAAATCTTCCAGACTAAATATAATATAATCTGTACGTATCTGCTTCAAGCAGTTATATAAGCGCTCACTCCAAGTTTTTTCTCTTCCTCCATATATAATCTGTATATTTAAACTTTCATCTATATAACCCTTGGTCTCACAATTAAGGAATATGCTCTTTGGGTGATTTTTCCAGTAAATTTTAATTAGTTCAAAATATGGATACCAAGCACACTGATAGTTATCAGATGTCGAAACAAGCAGACTACATTTCAACGGATATTCATATTGCATTTACCTACCTCCTACAAAGCCTTTTTGAGCCTTTAATCACATAATCTTTTTCATCTACACTTAATGAAATTGTCCACATCAAAACAATATAAATTGCGACGACAAGCAAGCCCTCTGCTATAAGCGTTATAATACTAACTTTTTCCACGAATCTTACTATTACTCTCCCTATAATCATTGTGAGAATCATAGGAACCAACATCTTCCCATAACAGTTTTTATAAAAAGTCAAGATATCTATTCCTATTTTCTTCTTATGAATTACATTCAATCCTAAAACATTTATCAATCCCACTATACATAATGCTACACATGTCCCTTCTGCTCCCCATGTCTTAGCCAATACATATGAAATGCAAACTCCCACTAAACTTGTACACATAACCCATATAGCTTGATCTTTAACACAATTTTTTGCAATTATAGTTGTATTCGCAATTTGCTGAGAATATTCAAAAAAGGCCGGAATCATAATTAGCACTGTACAATAATAAGATTCATAAAAGTCTTTTCCCATCCACAAAGTCATAAATATATCTCCTACACAAAAGAACCCTACAAGAATCATTCCCAGTAAAAAAGTTTGATATCTCCCTACTTTTATCATAAGTGTAAGGATCTGGTTCTCCTTCTTTTCAGAAATCATTCTCGAAATACTTGGCAAAAACAACCCATTAATTGCAGTTGCAATCATATAGTAATAGCTTCCTATAGATGAAGCCGGTGAATATAATGCAACCGCAATACTACTTGCAGCAACAGCCAGTATTGAAGGCGCAAGATTGTAAGTAAGTCTCTGAGCAATACTAATCACTGTACTCCATATCGAAAAAGAAAAGATTTCTTTATAAATTTTCTTATCTATTTTTTCTATTTTTAATTGAAACGGAATTTTCTTTTTTATTATAGATATTTTAATTAGAATAGTTATAATCCCTGCTATAGCATTAGCCGATACAACCGCAACCACTCCAAAATTTAGAAGCAATGCTCCTATAACTAAAACGACAGTAAAAAGTTTATTAAATAAATCGCACAGTTTTAATGCAGCAAATTGTTCATATGCATTTAATACTCCACTTAGCGGAGTCATTGGAAAGGCAAGCAAATTAAATCCACCTACCACAAGATACAAAACACGAAATAGTTTTAATTCCTCAGGTGTAAGCCCCGCATAAATAGTCTCTAGTGAAAAATAAACCACTGTCAATATAATAAATATAATTAAATCAATCAAAAAGTACAGCTTAAAAACCGCACCTATAAATTCATTAATTTTATTTTGTTGATTTTCTGCTCTATATTTAGCCAAAAAGCGGGCAACTGCTGAACTCAAGCCAAAATCAAGCATAAAAATCCCAATTAATGATATAGCTAAAGTATAAAGCCCATAGTTAGCTCGTCCGATTTTACTTACCATCCAAGGCGTATAAAAAAGCGTCACAACAATATTGATTGCTAACGCAAAATATGAAATTATAGCCCCAAGCTTAATCTGCTTTCCCAAATTCACGCAATTCCTTCTTTCAAAATTTGTCAAATTATTCCATTTGTCATTACACTACACCGTTAAATTTACAACTACAGCTTTGCTTCTTCTAAAAGTATCTTTTTCCCTCAAATTTAAAACATAACAGAATGAAACCCACACTATTTTCATGCGAAGCATCTATACTTCTAACGTTTTATTGATGATGTAGTTCCATTGAGAGACAATATTTTGAATTGAATATAATTGATATATAGGCTCAAATAAAACTATGTCTCTCTTTATACAGTCATTCTCTTTAATAACTTTTGTTAACATCTCTGCAATTTGTTCTAACGAGGATATTGATTTCACATCTGCATGCATCTCATCTAACTCTCTATAAACAAGCCAATCTCCTTTAATAACAATTGAACTCGCATATATATGTTCCTTTAACGCATTAGAAAATGCGTCTGTATCCCGTACATGTAAGTATATATCTGTTGCTATCGCCAACATAGCACTTTCTCTAAAAGAAACGTATTCCTCCAGTATTTCATAGGATACATTAGCCTCTCGAGCATTTTTTTTAACTCTATCAATATATTCCAAATCAAATCTTCCATATTGCATCGGTATAACTACATAAAGCTGTTTTTTCAATTCTACTGGCAGTTTACCTATTTGTTTTAAACATATGTCTTGATGCTGGGCTTCATATGCACTATATCCACAGGTAATACAGATTTTACCTTTGGGAATATGATACACATCCCGACATTGCATCCTTGTCATTGTCTTCTGAATACTTCTGATACATTCAAGGCCAGCAGTAGCAAAACGGCATATATGCAATTTAGAATCATATTTATGACCATATAATTCTTGAAATTGTTCTTTAGTCCGTTTAACTGTAACTGTAATCGAACTAGCCATTTTAAAACATTGCTCACGTAATTTAATCACAGATGGAGTTAAATCTTCAATATCTCCCCCCCAATATGATAAAATTAGCTTTTGAAATTTAAAACGAAATAATCTTATCATGTACATACTTGTCTTGTATACAGAATGAACATGACATATATCTACTTTCGGAACGTCCATCATTAATAACATTTTTTCAAACAATTGAAGCCCGCGATGCAGAATATCCTTTTTATTCAAATTCTTATATCCTTTTTCGGAAATAGAATGTATAAATATACCTTTTTCTTCATAATAGTCTCTATACTCTTTTCTAATAGGCAAAGTAGATAACGTCAGCAAATGTATTTCCATGTTTCGAGGCACCAAAACAGTTTTTACATAATTATAAATATGCATAGAATTTGCATCACCTATAATTAAATATCTAATTTTCTTCATACTTATAGTTCCTCACTTTATAATCCCTATCTTCAACCCCAATTTTCGAAGTTGATGCTCAATTTTTCTTCTAATACGTACACACCAATTAGGATTAATTATTTTCATTACTTTTTTAAAGTAATGATAATCTTCAATTACATATGGTGGATGTTTTAGTGGAAATTCCATTTCTTTCACTGGTTCATTAAACATTCTTTGTATATCTTTAGGAAGTTCGGCCAAATGTTGAGGCGCATGTGTAGAATTAGCAGATAATCCCCCATTTTTTATCATATTTACCGCGGGATATATAACCAATCCGGAATTTAATGTGGTTCGAAAACCTATAATATGTTCCCAATAAGGAATCCCTTCTTTTCTATGTTTTCTTGCCGCAGCAAGACTTTCCTCAAATCTTTGATTTCCAAAACGATACCGCGCCAAATCAATATAGTACTCGTCATCCAAAAATCCATAGTCATCTTCCCATGTTTGTGCCACACGCCTCCAACTTGCCCAACCCCATGAGGATCCTGATTTTCCAAAAAAATAGCTATATCTTTTATCTGGCACTCCTCCATATAATGTCTGTCCACATATTCTGTCAATCCGCTCATCATTTTCGTACCTATCCAAAAGTTCCTTACAAAAAGAGAAAAAACTATCTGCCGGTACAATATCATCTTCCAAAATAATGCATTTGTCAACTATAGAAAATGCCCACTTGTGTGACAAATATGTAGAAGGATCACATCCCATATTTTCTTCATGAAAATTTTTATAGACTATACAATCCCAGTCTATGTTCTCTGCAATTTCTCTACACCTTCTGACGTTTTCAACATCATCTGGACGACCAGGCCTTGGACCATCCTGCCACAGTAGCAATATTCGTGGGCGAGCTTTTCTAACTGTTTCAAAGGATTTTTCAAATATCTCAGGTCTTGCAAAAAAAATACATAACACAGCAACATCATTTAACCATTTTTTCATAGTTTTTTCTCCCTATTGCTCTTTGTTTAAGAGCAAATTTTTCATTCCCATTGTTTGATGTACAACATGCTGTATGTTCACTGAACGCTTGCATCCCACATGGAATATATAGAAATAGAATAAAACAAATCTCAAAGCAATATTGTATTGGATTAAATACACTTAACAACACAAACATAAATATAAGATTTTTCCATATATAATGATTAAGCCTTACAGAAAATGTACAATCAATAGCCTTTGAAAGTTTAAAGATTGGATAATAAAATAAAAAGGCCCCTATAATTCCCATCCCCTGAAGGTAACCTAACAATGTCGAATGGCATTTATCCATATTATCAATTGCCACTCCATTAAGCATGGTAACATTTCCCCAAATGGGGCTATCAAAAAAATTCTCAAAAGCATCACTGTACAATTCAGGCCTTGATCCGACAACAGAAATGTCAGCTCCGGAAAATAACATACTCATCTGTTGAAATTTTTCTGTTAATATGCTTTCTTCATTCCCTGTAAGTGTTCCAAGATACGATAGTATAGTTGGAAGAGAAATAAGTAATAATATAATTAGACATGCAATAATCCATTTATTAATCCCTCTCGAGGAGTTCAAATAAATAATAATGATACTGAAGATAGTTATTAATAATAGTAACGTCATATACTGTGTTCTAATGATAAAATATAATAAATATATGTATATACCGCACAACAAAATTTTTATAAATCTTCTCTTGTTCTGCAATAATAGAGATAAAAAGTACAAGGCCACAAAACCTATTGCATAACAAAATTCAAATCCACCAACATTTTGAAACCTGTATGCAGCCATTTCTGAACTCAATGAGCCGCTAGCCAAAATTCTTGCTATCATACTATTATCATTCAAAGCTATTACTGTATTTCTACAAATCCAAAAAAGCAACACAGATAAAGCTCCAAAAATGATTTTCATCATTTTTTTGTTCTGCTTTACGCGACTAACCAACATCAAATATAAAAAGGCTGGCGCCACAAATCTTAGAGCTCGGACAAACTCATTAATTGCTTCCGTAATATCTCCTCTCCGCATAACTAGTAAAGACATAATGGCCAAGCCACCACTACAAAATATTACTGGCAATACCAACTTTCCATCTATTTTACCTTCATGTATAGTAAGACAATAAGATAAAATTAAAAACAAAGCTAACGGCATATAAGGTATACTATATTTTATCACTGGCATAATATAACAAACGCTGACAAGCAATGCATACAAGCCTATCAGCGATACTTTCCCTATACGGATGTCTCTCATTTTATCTCTCCTCGTATAATAAGCCTGTACCCCAGATATACAGGGGTGGGATTATTCACTTTTAATGGTATAGAGGAGTCATC
>NZ_SPGT01000047.1:0-6237 GCF_005845155.1 Clostridium sp. BSD2780061688st1 H5
GTGATACTCTTTTTTCAACCTGTATAAAATTTTCAAAGTTCATTAATTTCTGCTTGACTTTTTATTTGCAGACTTTTATGTTCTCTTTGACTTTTTCATACAAATAATTTTTAATCCCCTTTCGTATCCTGGGCTTACAGCAAGCCAATGTGCATGTTCCGTAAAACGGATTAGGCGCAAACCCCGTGTCGCATTTCATAACATACTCATAAACAATCATCGGCTGTTCCTCCTTGAACATTATCTGCCGTGAATCCGCAAACCTTCAGGAACATATCCCAACTTTTTTAGAGCAGCAGGGGCTTTCTGTAAAAGATAATCCGGATTAAAAAGCTGCTGTTTATAAAAAACAGGTGTCTATCCACAGTACCGCACTATCGAAACAACAAACCAGTCTGTCATAAAATCCGTCCCAAAGAGTTCTGCTCATGCGAAGCTTATGGAAACCTCTGAAAAAGGCATGGCACCAAATCATCTTTTCATGTATAAAGAAATGGGCGAATTCCATAGGCCTTGTACGGTAGATAAAGGCTGGTAAAAACGACTCGCTCTCTTTCTCCTTTATCCTTTATTCTATAAAAATTTTTTCTTTATGCCCATCTCATTCATTTGTCAGTATCAGTCAACCACTCTTCAACCAGAACAGTCTCCTCTCCAATAGCCTGAGCAATCTGTTCCGCTGCCATGCCCATTTTCACAAGATTGAGAGCTATAGTCCGTTTTTCTTCCTGCTTTCCCTCCTGTTTGCCTGTCTGTCTGCCTTCTTCCCAGGCTTCCTCCCGCTCTTGTCTTATATGCCTCGCCTGGTCATACTCATATATGCTCATCCTCTTTGCCTCCGCTCGATATTTCCTTAAAAACTCTTCAAGGATCCCCTCCCGAATACATTCCGTTATCGTGCGCTCCACCGCCTCTTCTATGGGCAGCTCCGCGGCATAGCTTCTTATGCGGGCTGTGTACTTGGCATAGTCCGCCAGGGTCTTACACGCCCTCATAAGCTCCGGATTGTGGCCCACGTTGATATTCAGCATCACCGCCTCCAGCTCCAGCTTATGCTCCTCTTCCTCCACCTCGTACAAGTCGGACAGCCGCAGTATCCGCCTGTCAGGCTGTTTCTCCTCCCCGTTGTAGAAGATGATAGACTGGGGCGGCGGAAGCATTACCTTTTTCCTTCCGTACAGGTTTTCGTTTTTCGTCAGGTCTGCGTAAAGGTCTGCCAGATACAGGAGCATCCGCAGTGGAAGGTTGGGACTGTAGGTAGACTGGTGCTCATACAGGGAGAGCCGGGAGTCGATCACAAAGGACAGGTCATTTTTGATGGCCATGTAGATGGCGTTCTCCAGCGTGTTGACGCTCAGCACCTCAGGATCCTTATACTGTTTTCCGCTTACCGCATTATAGAGTCCCAGCAGCTCTTTCCTGTCGCTGAACAGCATAGTAAAAAGCGAAGATTTGTAGTTCCGGTTTGGAACAGGATACCTCTTCTTTTCCCCGCCCTGCTTCTTCCGGTTCTGCTTCTTTTGTTTTCTGCTCATAGGTACCTCCTTTTTCAAGAATCGCAGGAGGCAGCCTGTAAAGACGAAAACATAATCTCTAAAACATAATTTCCAGGAAACCTCTCTGCTTTGTCGATGGGAATAAAAAGCATTGAGATTTCTTTTAGATCTTCTTATCAGACTTGCAGACACGGCAGACGCCGCAAAAGAAAAAAACTGCCAGAAATATAATGCTTTGTAACTATAGTAGCACATATTCCTGGCAGTTTCCATAAGTTTTTTTCTCTTAATAAAAATTCTTCTGGCCTTTAATCTAATCAGATTATTCGAGAACCTCTCTAATCTCTCCTGAACAAATCTCTTGTGTACACCTTCTCCTCCACATCGTCCAGGCAACTGTCATACCGATTGGCGATGATGGAGTCGCTCATCTCCTTGAACTTCTCCAGGTCGTTGACCACTCTGCTTCCGAAGAAGGTGTTCCCATCCTCCAAAGTGGGCTCGTAAATGATCACCGTGGCTCCCTTTGCCTTCACCCGCTTCATCACTCCCTGTATACTGCTCTGACGGAAGTTGTCGGAATTGCTCTTCATGGTCAGGCGGTACACGCCGATCACCACTTCCTTCTCCTTACTCTCATCGAACTCGCTGTTGGCTCCATATCCTCCTGCCAGCTCCAGCACCCGATCTGCGATAAAATCTTTCCTTGTCCGGTTGGACTCCACAATCGCGGTCATCATATTCTGGGGCACATCTTCATAGTTGGCCAGGAGCTGTTTCGTATCCTTTGGCAGACAGTATCCGCCATAGCCGAAGGAGGGGTTGTTATAGTGAGAACCGATCCTTGGATCCAGGCAGACCCCATCGATGATCTGTCTGGTATTCAGCCCCTTCACCTCCGCATAGGTATCCAGCTCATTAAAATAGGAAACACGCAGTGCCAGATAGGTGTTGGCAAAGAGCTTCACTGCCTCCGCCTCTGTAAATCCCATGATCAGCGTGGGGATGTCCTCTTTAATGGCCCCCTCCTGCAGGAGGGCGGCAAAGGTGTTGGCAGCTTTGACCAGGCGTGCGTTCTCCACATCGGTCCCCACGATAATGCGGCTGGGATACAGGTTGTCGTAGAGCGCTTTCGACTCCCGCAGGAACTCCGGGCTGAAAAGAATATTGTCGCAGTGGTATTTCTCCCGCGCCTGGGCTGTAAAGCCTACCGGGATAGTGGACTTGATGACCATGACCGCATCCGGGTTGCACTGGATGACAAGCCGGATCACAGCCTCCACTGCGCTCGTGTCAAAGAAATTTTTCTTGCTGTCATAGTTGGTAGGCGCAGCGATCACCACAAAATCCGCATCACTGTAGGCCGCCTCCCCGTCCAGAGTAGCTGTCAAATCCAGATCCCTGTGAGCCAGGTATTCCTCTATATACTCATCCTGTATAGGCGACTTTTTTTGATTAATAAGTTCCACCTTCTCCGGTACAATATCCACCGCTGTGACCTGATCGTGCTGTGCCAGGAGCGTGGCGATAGACAGCCCTACATAACCGGTTCCGGCGACCGCGATCTTCATCTTCTCATTTCTGTTTTCCATTTTTACCCATCCTTCCTTTTCCTCGTCTCTTTTCCCACAGCTCAAGCAGGATGTTCCCCAGCAGGCAGCCCGCCATGCAGCCAATGCTGTTGTGCAGGATGTCGTCCCACTCGAAAAATCCTCTTTTGAAGACAAGCTGCATGCACTCAATGGATACAGACATCAACACCCCTGCGAAAAGCCCTTTCTTCCAGCCTGTTTTCCTGTCCATGACAAAGGGCAGCAAAAGGCCCTCCGGAAGGAGCAGGATCATGTTTAAAATGTTTTCCTTCAGCATCTCCCTGCTGTGGCGGACAAACACTTCATACCAGGACCAGAGCGGGACCAGCTTGTACTGGTACCCTGTCACACTTCTGGTAAATACCGTGGAGCCATACACGATCCCCGCAAAAAGCAATAAAAAAAGGCCTGCCACAGCCTGTCTCAATCCAATCTTCTTTTGATAAACCAGCCATGCCAGCACAAGCACTGTGATCACAACGATCACAGAGAAGGCAAGCATTTCCCTCTCCGTCCAGGGCCGGTTGTGAGTTTCTATGATCTGATAAATATCCATTCACATCAGTCCATGTAAAATTCTCTGTACCACTCGGCAAATTTTCTCAGTCCCTCCCGGAGGGGCGTGGACGGCTTAAAGCCAAAATCCCGCTCCAGCGCGCTGGTGTCCGCATAAGTGACCGGCACATCTCCCGGCTGCATGGGCACAAGCTTCTTGTGGGACTCAAAGTCATAGTCCTTGGGCAGGACTCCCGCTCTGATCAGCTCCTGCTGCAGGATATCTACAAAGTCCAGCAGGTTCTCAGGCTGGTTGTTGCCGATATTGTAAATAGCATAGGGCGGGACCGGCAGTCCGTCCTCCCCTGTCGCCTTTTCCGGAGGGGACTGCATCACTCTTTTTACCCCCTCCACAATATCATCCACATAGGTAAAATCCCTCTTGCAGTTTCCATAGTTAAAGAGCTGTATGGTCTCCCCGGCCAGCAGCTTATTGGTAAAGCTGAAGTAGGCCATGTCCGGCCGGCCTGCTGGCCCATATACGGTAAAGAACCGCAGCCCTGTGGAGGGGATGTTATACAGTTTCGCATAGGCGTGCGCCATCAGCTCATTGCTCTTCTTGGTAGCCGCATACAGGGAAACCGGATTGTCCACCTTGTCCTCCGTGCTGTAGGGGATCTTCTTGTTGGAGCCATACACACTGGAAGAGGAGGCATAGACCAGATGCTCCACGCCTGTCTCCCCGCTGTCGTAGGAATGACGGCATGCCTCCAGAATGTTGTAAAATCCGATCAGATTGGACTCAATATAGGCGTCCGGGTTCGTAATGGAATACCGCACGCCCGCCTGGGCCGCCAGGTTGACTACAATAGAGGGCCTGTGCCCTTTAAACACCTTTCCGACCAGCTCTCTGTCTGAAATAGAGCCCTTAATAAAAGTCCATGTGCTCTCCGGATGGGAGGACGCCATGGACCTGATCTGCTCTAATCTGTATTCTTTTATAGAGACATCGTAGTAATCATTCATGTTATCGATGCCTATGATGTGAACCGGCGAGGCGGTCCGCAGAAGCTCCAGGACCAGGTTGGAGCCGATAAAACCGGCTGCGCCGGTGACAAGGATAGTCTTATCCTGCAGTTTAATGCGCATATGCTCTCTCCCTTTCTCTTCTATTCTTTATTGCTATAAAATGATATAAAAAATTTCCTCTTACACGGCCTGCCATGTAAAAGGAAATTTAAGATTTTCAATATAATATTTTTATACCAATTTCGTTCATTTATCAGTATCAGCCAGCCCTACACGTTCCGGGCTCTTTCCACTTCCTCCTCAGTGGCCCCGGTGAGCCGTTTGATCTCTTCCAGGCTGGCGCCGCCCTCCAGCATCCGGCGGACTATGGCCAGCCGCTCCTGTTCCATGCCTTCCTGTTTGCCCTCTTCCCAGGCTTCTTCCCGCTCCTGCCTTATATGCCTCGCCTGATCATATTCATATATACTCATCCTCTTTGCCTCCGCTCAATCTTTGTTGATAGGAATAAAAAGCATCGAGATTTCTTTTAGATCCTTTGATAGATTTTCAGATATGGCTCATGCCGCCAGAAACTGCCAGAAATATATTGCTTTAAGTATATAATAGCATATATTCCAAAAAGTTTCCATAAGCATTTCAATTAAAATCAATACATAAATACATGGGCGTACATTCTGTTTCTGACTCATCAGCAGTAAAATGCATATCTTCCTCTAAGTTTTCAAAACCATTTCTTAAATATAGACTATACCCTTCTTTGGTAGAATTCAATGTAACAAACATAAAGCCAAGATGAGTTCTCCGAATTTCTTCAATCCTGCTCATACAGTCGTCAAGAAGAATATCTGACAAATTAATCTTCAGACCTTTTTCTGTCACCGCCTGTACTAAACCATGATACTTCTCATCCAGCGCAAAGCAATTAATATGTACAGCGCCACCAATTTTCCGAGTTATGCCAGTATCAAACTGTTCAATATATCCCAACCCAAGATTATAGTATCCTATGATTGTCTGATTATCATCAGACAAAAACACATAAGTTTTTCCAAAATTATCATCTAAAGAAATGGAACTTTTCAAGAAACGGTCAAGATAATCATTGCCCGAATGGAAAGATGATGCCAGCTTTTGCAGACTGGCATCATATAGAACAACATTAATTCCTGTATTATTCATACTACCTCTTTGTAATCTTTACTTCAGCCTTTTTTGTAGCTGGATCTACAACAACTGAAAACTTATGGGAGCGAATAAATTCCCTTCTGTCCTTCTCTTCTGGAGACAAGTTCTTTTTAATGCTCAGATTTTTCCTTGTAACAAATGGACGGTTCGAAACACATGCATAATTCATAATATTCCTCCTTCCTTTTGTTTTATTTTAACACTGTCTAATAAAAGCGTAAAGGGAAATGTTGTTCTTTCTTATTCTTTACAATTTAATATTATCTTATATCGTAGATACTATGTTTTCTCACAGGTCTATTTATAAAAATTCAAAATTTCGCTGGCGTCAGATGGATTACCTATTACGTATTACCATTTCCTCCACACCATCTTATCCACCACACCGGTGTAGCTCTGGATGATCTTCACCACCTTGGTGCTCACGTTCTCCTCCACAT
>NZ_SPGT01000048.1:0-5510 GCF_005845155.1 Clostridium sp. BSD2780061688st1 H5
AGAATAGCTATGATAGAAATAGTATTAAGACCTTGGAGAGGGTCTATAAACACTACTACTTTATAATACGAGAGAGGTGAAATCAATCATGAAATATGACACAAAACAGATTGGACTTAGGATCCGAACTGCCAGGAAACAAAAAGGCATGAATCAGACGCAGCTGGCAAATGCACTTGGCAAATCACTTCGCACGATCCAGAAATACGAAAGTGGTGAAATAGAAGTATCTATTGCCATGATCAATGAACTTGCCGGATTGCTCGATACTACTTCTACCTATCTAATTGGATACGAAACCGATAGCAGACCACTGACATATATGTCAGATGTTATGAAGTTTTTCTTTGAACTCGATCAAATTCAGGAGCTGGGCTTTCGTATAGATGTAAAACGCCCGCCTGAGCACAATAACTGGGAGTGTTCTATTACATTTAATGGTAAAGACATGTCAGCATCAGAAAACGCAGATATGTGCCTGTTTTTAGAGGAATTTAACGAAAACAGAGAAGAATATGCCTCTTACCAGCACACTGCAAAATCCTATCAGGACTGGAAAGATAAGACATTAGCCTACTATTCCACTATCCCATTATCAGAGAAAGAGCAGGAAGAACTTTCAGAGGAGGAACGTATAAAACGAAGAAATGCTATTTTAAACAAACAGTTTGGAGAATAAGTCTCGCCGAAAGAAAGGAGACTTAACTTTATGAAATTACCAAATGGCTATGGCAGCGTAGTAAAATTATCCGGAAAAAGAAGAAAACCATATATGGTTCGAAAGACTACCGGATATCATATTGATCCTGTAAAGGAAAAGAAAGTCGCTGACTATATTATTATCGGATATACCGCAACCAAAGCAGAAGGTCTGCAGATGCTGGCAGATTACAATCATAATCCATATGATACCAGAGCCGCAAAAATGACTTTTTCGGAAGTATATGAAGAATGGTCTAAAAAGAAATATCCGACCGTATCAGAAAGCAACGTAAAAGGGTATTCAGCATCATACAAAGCCTGCACCATTCTTTATTCCAGAATCTTTAAAGACCTGAAACTGGCAGACCTTCAGCAGGTCATCGACACCTGCGGGAAAAACTATCCGACACTGAAGAAAATAAAGATACTGTTTAATCAGTTATATGATTTCGCTTTAAAAAATGACATCTGCAACAAAGATTATTCTTCTTTCGTTGATATCGTTCAGTACAAGGACAGAAATCCGAATAAGCACAGCAGAAATAAATTTACAAAAGATGAAATCGCCAAAATCTGGACGATGAAAGATGATAAATATTATCAGATCATCCTTATGCTTCTCTACAACGGTACACGTATTTCAGAATTTCTTTCCCTAAAAAAGGAAAACGTGCATCTGGATAAGCAATACTTTGATGTGATTGAAAGTAAAACAGAGAATGGCATCAGAAAGGTTCCGATCGCGGACAAACTTCTTCCGTTCTATAAAGGCTGGTATGAATCCTGTCCGGACTGTGAATATCTTCTGCATACAGAGGATGGTAAGCCTTTTAAGTACCGCAATTATTATGACAGCTACTGGACACCGCTTACAGAGCAGATTGGAATTAACCGGACGCCTCACTGTACCAGACATACGTGCATATCCATGTTATCGGAGGCAGGAGTCCAGGACACTACTATCAAAAAAATTGTGGGTCACTCCGGAGCTATGAGCCTGACTGAAAAGGTTTATACGCATCTGGATGTACAGATACTTGTTGATGCCATAAACAAAACATTAGCGGAATAACTTTGTTGCAAACGTGTTGCAAATGCGTTGCAAACGGAGCAAATTTCACCCCGTTTCACGACATTCCACAATGTTTCCGGAGAACTGAAAAACCCCGGAAACATAAGGAGTTTCCAGGGTTTGTAAGCATTTCGATATTCTCTTTTGATTATCTCTTGGGTAACCGAGATTAACGTTTGGAGAACTGCGGTGCTCTACGTGCAGCTTTGAGTCCGTATTTCAATCGTCTGAGCGATGATTTTCCTTGATATTCCGGGCTTTTTTGAGCCTCGGCCCCTCGGTTGTCCTATTCCTTAACCAAAAAACAGGCCACTTTTACGAGGGGACAGCTTGATGAAATGCAGAATTTACTACATCGAATAGCTGTTCTGGTTTATTATACTTTACTCTTGCATAGATGTCCATAGTTGTCTTGCTGTTCTCATGTCCGGCAAGGTACTGGACCGTCTTGGGGTCAACACCTGCATACAGAAGATTGGTGATGTAGGTATGCCGCAGCAGGTGCGGTGTCACATCGAAGTCCAGGCTATACACAATGTTGGGATTGTTTTTCTGATGTCCTCCCAGACTCGGCTGAACAGTGTACTTGATGCTCTGTCCGTTCACATACTTATAATAGGTACGCTCCTTGGTAGACCGAACAACGATGTACTGCCAGACACGTTTGAACTGCGAATATGACAAGGGCTGTCCCTCACTATCGGCAATCACATATTCCGATTTGGAGGCAGCCTTGGCTTCCCGCAGACAATTCACAAGGCATTTGGGAATGGGAATATCCCTTCTTGCTGCTTTCGTCTTAAGCGTTGTAGAGATAACCGGTCTGTTATGCTCTGATCGCCATGCGCGCCGCACAGAGATATATGGAGTGGGTGCATCGAGGAACACACAATCCCATTGCAAGGCGAGAGCTTCTTCTCGGCGCAGACCGGCATATAAGCCGATCATGGTAAACAGATACGGCGGAAGTCCTTTGACGGTTTCCAGCAGCACTTCCACCTGCTGGTCTGTCAGCGAATCTTTCTTTTGGGTCGGTTTCCCTCCTTTTGCCGAAATCCCCTCACACGGATTGTATTCCAGCAACTGGCTCCGCTCTGCCGAGTAAAAAATGCACTTGAGGAGCATATTCACCGTATTGTGCAGGCTCTCGGACTTATTGGACAATGGGATCAGCGCCAGACGAATATCATCCGCTGTTACTTCCTCCATATACATATCTCCCAAAGGCTTGATAATGTAGTTCTTCATATTGGAGGCGTAGCCCTTCAGTGTAGCCGGCGACACTTTTGCGGATTGCATCAACAGCCACTTCTCACAATACTCGGCCACAGTAGGATGCTCCCGGTGGAAGATGATCTCCGCTACCTGGCGTCTCGCCTCCTGCTCTTTATCGTACAGTTCCTCGCAGGTAGTCCCATACAAGCTCACCTGCTTGCCGTCTGCGTCCAGAATCCGGGTTCTGTAATACAGGACACCCTTTCGTGTGACGGTTCCATATTGAGGTATGTTTTTTTTCTTCTTTGCCATAATTAATTTCCTTTCTCGCGTGGTGATGTATCTACACCTCCTTTTTATCAGAGATTTCAAATTGAATCAAAGATACGGCCAAGGAAAAACTAAGAGCGAGACATCCTTGTCTCGCTCTTACTTCATTTTCTGAATTGTTCGGAACTTACACAGCGTCCCATAAGTCAAAGGCACAGCCCATTGCTTTGACAAGATCATCCGGCCTGTTGTATTTGACCTTTGCGTAAATGTCCATCGTGATTTTGCTGCTTTCATGGCCCGCCAAATATTGTACCGTTTTGGGGTCCACCGAAGAATGAATCAGATTGGTGATGTAGGTGTGCCGCAGCTGATGCGGTGTCACTTCAAAATCCAGGCTATATACCACATGGCCGTTATTCCTGGCTTTTTCTCCAAGTTTCGGGTAAAGCATATATTTTACATACTTTCCGTCCACAAGTTTTCTGGCCATTCTCGGCTTTGCAGTCCGCGTCACAATATACTGCCACAGCCGCTTAAACTGTGTATAGGATAGCGGATCACCGTCCCGATTGGCAATCACATAATCCGAAGTGGATTTTTTCTTTGCATCTTTCAGACATTCAACCAGACAGACCGGGAGAGGAATGTTTCTTTGTGCCGCTTTGGTCTTTAGCTCGGTAAGAATGACCGGCCTGTTATGTTCTGTGTGCCATGCCCGCCGTACCGTTAAGTACGGAGCCTCTGCATCCAGATACACAGAATCCCATTGCAGCGCCAGGATTTCTTCCCGGCGCAGACCGGCATATAAACCGATCATCACAAATACATAGGGCGGCAAATCCCGGATCGTGTCCAAAAGCCGCTCAACCTGTTCATCCGTCAATGCCTGTCTTTCTTCCTGGGGAACTCCTCCCTTTGCATCCAGGTATATGGTCGGGTCCTCGTCAATCACATGGCTCTCCTTGGCCGCCCGGAAAATGGACTTGCAGAGAATCACCACAGACTTATAAACCGAAGCCGACTTCTTGGAAACAGGTACGAGGGCAAGTTGGATGTCATCCAGGGATACATCAGCCATTCTCTTGTCTCCCAGCCCTCCAATAATGTGCCGCCGCACCTTAGAGGTATAATCTGTCAAGGTGGTGGCCCGAACATGGACGGACTGCATCAGCAGCCACTTCTCACAGTACTCAGCAACCGTAGGCGATCTTCGACGAAACGTAGTACTGTCAATCTGCTCTAACGCCTCCAGTTCCTTGTCATAAAGCTTTTCGGGCGTCTTTGCATAAAGCGCCACTCTGTTTCCATCCGAATCTTCGACTCTGGTTCTATAATATTCAATGCCGTTAAGCACGACCGTACCATATTGAGGAATTGCCCTTTTTCTTTTTGCCAATTCCGTCACCTCCTAAGAATAATGTCCAGCGCTGTACCTTTGTTTTATCAGACATATTAGGTTCCAGCAAGGATACGGAACAGCTCAAGCTCGGACACTTCGCAGCTTGCGGTATGTAGCGCTTTTTTCCACTGGCTTTGCACGATGGGTGCATTTTGCGATATACTCCTGAAGGCCAGCATCTGTAAAGTACACGCAACCATTTTGCACATACTGAACATAGGAAATTAGCCCACTGTTTCGAGCTGCATCCAAAGTGGCAATGCTAATCCCCAGTAATTTGGCAGCCTCTTTCCGCGAAATCAATTTTTCCATAGGTGGTCCCCCTTTCTGTCAAAGATGTGGTTGTTGCTTTCAAAATCACATGAATGCGCTGGCAACCGAAGCTGCCAGCGCATGGTATCTGACTTTGAAAAATTTACTCGCCACATTTGCCACGCACCCCTGGCGATGGGGACATTCCGGTCTCCGCTGGCGCGGCTGTCATAACTCCACAGCGTCGTTTTACTCGTGCGCCGCAGAGTTCCCCCCAAGTCTTTAGGAGGCCGTGAGGAAGTATCTTTAACCCCTATGCAGTCATCGCGCCCTGAAATGCCACTTTCGGGTATCAGGCTGACGTGGATCGCTCGGAACAGTCCTATTCATCACCTCCTGGGGCTGTCCATCTTCGCGGCGTGCCTGATTCGCTCGTACATAGGTTATGTACCGGAAATGCCGTCTATGAAATTGTCAAGCTCCACATTGGGAGAATGTTCTTCCCTCAATGGGTAGGCACTGATATTGTCAAGATTAGTTGACACATTTATTTCAAGGATATCACTGACTATGCTACCAGTTCCAAATCCTCATAAT
>NZ_SPGT01000049.1:0-2452 GCF_005845155.1 Clostridium sp. BSD2780061688st1 H5
TGGTTATGCCCTCGACCGATTAGTAACAGTCAGCTCCATGTGTTACCACACTTCCACCTCTGCCCTATCTACCTCGTCGTCTTCAAGGGGTCTTACTACTTTCGTAGGGATATCTCATCTTGAGGGGGGCTTCACGCTTAGATGCCTTCAGCGTTTATCCCTTCCCGGCTTGGCTACTCTGCCATGACCTTGGTAAGTCAACAGATACACCAGCGGCCAGTCCATCCCGGTCCTCTCGTACTAAGGACAGCTCCTCTCAAATATCCTACGCCCACGCCGGATAGGGACCGAACTGTCTCACGACGTTCTGAACCCAGCTCGCGTACCGCTTTAATGGGCGAACAGCCCAACCCTTGGGACCTACTTCAGCCCCAGGATGCGATGAGCCGACATCGAGGTGCCAAACCACTCCGTCGATGTGAACTCTTGGGAGTGATAAGCCTGTTATCCCCAGGGTAGCTTTTATCCGTTGAGCGATGGCAATCCCACTTTATACCACCGGATCACTAAGTCCTACTTTCGTACCTGCTCCACCCGTCGGTGTCGCAGTCAAGCTCCCTTCTGCCTTTGCACTCTTCGAATGGTTTCCAACCATTCTGAGGGAACCTTTGAGCGCCTCCGATACCCTTTCGGAGGCGACCGCCCCAGTCAAACTCCCCACCTGACATTGTCCCCCGGCCGGATTACGGCCGCAGGTTAGAAACCCAGCACTGCAAGGGTGGTATCCCAACAGCGGCTCCATGGCAACTGGCGTCACCACTTCCTAGCCTCCCACCTATCCTGTACATACAATACCGAGTCCCAGTATCAAGCTAGAGTAAAGCTCCATGGGGTCTTTCCGTCCTGGCGCAGGTAACCAGCATCTTCACTGGTACTTCAATTTCACCGGGTGCATTGTCGAGACAGTGCCCAAATCATTACGCCTTTCGTGCGGGTCGGAACTTACCCGACAAGGAATTTCGCTACCTTAGGACCGTTATAGTTACGGCCGCCGTTTACTGGGGCTTAAGTTCAAAGCTTCGCCTTACGGCTAACCTCTCCCCTTAACCTTCCAGCACCGGGCAGGCGTCAGCCCATATACCTCACCTTTCGGTTTCGCATAGACCTGTGTTTTTGCTAAACAGTTGCTTGGGCCAATTCTCTGCGGCCTGCTCTCGCAGGCACTCCTTCTCCCGAAGTTACGGAGTCATTTTGCCGAGTTCCTTAACAATGCTTCTCCCGTCGGCCTTAGGATTCTCTCCTCATCCACCTGTGTCGGTTTACGGTACGGGTACGGTATGAACAATAGCGGCTTTTCTTGGCAGCCAGCTCACACATTTCCCTACTTTTAGTTCGGTATGCGTCACGTCTTCAGATTGGTAAGCGGATTTGCCAACTTACCTCCTACCTCGCTTGCCCCGGTCTTTCCATTCCCGGTAGTGCTCTCTTTCTGCGTCCCCACAGTTCTGTCATACCGTAGTACAGGAATTTCAACCTGTTGTCCATCGACTACGCCTCTCGGCCTCGCCTTAGGTCCCGACTTACCCAGAGCAGATCAGCTTTACTCTGGAAACCTTGGATATTCGGCCGGAAGGATTCTCACCTTCCTCTCGCTACTCATTCCGGCATTCTCTCTTCCATACAGTCCACAGCTCCTTCCGGTACTGCTTCTTCCCGTATGCAATGCTCCTCTACCAATGTTAAAACATTCCTGAGCTTCGGTGATGTGTTTCAGCCCCGGACATTTTCGGCGCAGGACCTCTCGACCAGTGAGCTATTACGCACTCTTTTAATGTGTGGCTGCTTCTAAGCCAACATCCTGGTTGTCTTTGAAATCCCACATCCTTTTCCACTTAACACATACTTTGGGACCTTAGCTGCAGGTCTGGGCTCTTTCCCTTTCGACTACCCAACTTATCTCGTGTAGTCTGACTCCCATGAACCATCTACGCGGCATTCGGAGTTTGATATTCTTCGGTAAGCTTTGACGCCCCCTAGGAAATTCAGTGCTCTACCTCCGCAAGACTCTCATGAGGCTAGCCCTAAAGCTATTTCGAGGAGAACCAGCTATCTCCGGGTTCGATTGGAATTTCTCCCCTATCCACACCTCATCCCCACCCTTTTCAACGGATGTGGGTTCGGTCCTCCATTGCCTTTTACGGCAACTTCAACCTGGACATGGATAGATCACCCGGTTTCGGGTCTACTCCGACTGACTAACCGCCCTATTAAGACTTGGTTTCCCTTCGGCTCCGGACCTTTAGTCCTTAACCTCGCCAGCCAGCGTAACTCGCCGGACCGTTCTACAAAAAGTACGCGGTTGAACATGTAAAGTTCTTCCACAGCTTGTAAACACAGGGTTTCAGGTTCTCTTTCACTCCCCTCCCGGGGTCCTTTTCACCTTTCCTTCACAGTACTATGCGCTATCGGTCACTAAGGAGTATTTAGCCTTACGGGGTGGTCCCCGCGGTAT
>NZ_SPGT01000049.1:3448-5340 GCF_005845155.1 Clostridium sp. BSD2780061688st1 H5
CCTTTTTTAATGCTGGCGGCCACCTGCTCTCCCACACCGTCTCCAGTGCAGTACCATCGGCCTCCCGGGGCTTAACCATCGTGTTCGGGATGGGTACGGGTGTTTCCCCCGGGCGCATCGCCACCAGCAGCAAGTCATCTGCTTTTGACAGCTTGATAACTCAACAATAGACAACAGCCCTTACTTCTTCTTTTCCTTAGAAAGGAGGTGATCCAGCCGCACCTTCCGATACGGCTACCTTGTTACGACTTCACCCCAGTTACCGGTCCCGCCTTCGGCAGCTCCCTCCGTAAAGGTTGGGTCACTGACTTCGGGCGTTACCAACTCCCATGGTGTGACGGGCGGTGTGTACAAGACCCGGGAACGTATTCACCGCGACATTCTGATTCGCGATTACTAGCGATTCCAGCTTCATGTAGTCGAGTTGCAGACTACAATCCGAACTGAGACGTTATTTTTGAGATTTGCTCCGCTTCACAGCCTCGCCTCTCTTTGTTTACGCCATTGTAGCACGTGTGTAGCCCTGGTCATAAGGGGCATGATGATTTGACGTCATCCCCACCTTCCTCCAGGTTGTCCCTGGCAGTCCCTCCAGAGTCCCCACCATTACGTGCTGGTTACTGAAGGTAAGGGTTGCGCTCGTTGCGGGACTTAACCCAACATCTCACGACACGAGCTGACGACAACCATGCACCACCTGTCTCCTCTGTCCCGAAGGAAAGGCAACATTACTTGCCGGTCAGAGGGATGTCAAGACCAGGTAAGGTTCTTCGCGTTGCTTCGAATTAAACCACATGCTCCACCGCTTGTGCGGGTCCCCGTCAATTCCTTTGAGTTTCATTCTTGCGAACGTACTCCCCAGGTGGACTACTTATTGCGTTAGCTGCGGCACCGATGAGCTTTGCTCACCGACACCTAGTAGTCATCGTTTACGGCGTGGACTACCAGGGTATCTAATCCTGTTTGCTCCCCACGCTTTCGAGCCTCAACGTCAGTTACCGTCCAGCAAGCCGCCTTCGCCACTGGTGTTCCTCCTAATATCTACGCATTTCACCGCTACACTAGGAATTCCACTTGCCTCTCCGGTACTCCAGCTACACAGTTTCCAAAGCAATCCCGGGGTTGAGCCCCGGGTTTTCACTCCAGACTTGCACAGCCGTCTACGCTCCCTTTACACCCAGTAAATCCGGATAACGCTTGCCCCCTACGTATTACCGCGGCTGCTGGCACGTAGTTAGCCGGGGCTTCTTAGTCAGGTACCGTCATTTTCTTCCCTGCTGATAGAAGTTTACATACCGAAATACTTCATCCTTCACGCGGCGTCGCTGCATCAGGGTTTCCCCCATTGTGCAATATTCCCCACTGCTGCCTCCCGTAGGAGTTTGGGCCGTGTCTCAGTCCCAATGTGGCCGGTCGCCCTCTCAGGTCGGCTACTGATCGTCGGCTTGGTGCGCCGTTACCGCACCAACTACCTAATCAGACGCGGGCCCATCTCACACCACCGGAGTTTTTACCCCTGCACCATGCGGTGCTGTGGTCTTATGCGGTATTAGCAGTCATTTCTAACTGTTATCCCCCTGTGTGAGGCAGGTTGCCCACGCGTTACTCACCCGTCCGCCGCTCAGTCAAATACCTCGTCATTCCGAAGAAATCCAAAGTAAGTGCTTCGCTCGACTTGCATGTGTTAAGCACGCCGCCAGCGTTCATCCTGAGCCAGGATCAAACTCTCGTAAAAAAAGTTCTCTCTCGGTCAGGAAAACTACTAGCTTTCCCATCCCGTTATTTACTGTTGGCATCAGACCTTCGCTTTTGCTCGGTCTGATTTCCGTTCTGAATATTTCTCTTAGAAATTTTCAGGGTCGTTGTCTATTGTTCAGTTATCAAGGTTCTTT